>JAITFE010000031.1 GCA_031281585.1 Bifidobacteriaceae bacterium
TCAAACTTGTAAGTGTCGAATCGGTCTTTAGCGTCTTGGACGGTTTTAGCGAACAAAGATTCGGCCAATTCGGGTTCGATAGTTTTAAGTGCAGAAAACCGGGTTTGTTTCATCATAAATTCTTCAGTTTTGGAAAAATCAGGACGACGATAATCCAGCTTCATGGGGTTTTTGCCTTGTTCCAACAATTCAGGGTTATAACGATACAAAGCCCAGTAACCACTTTCAACTGCTTCTTTTTGTTCTTCAATAACGTGACCCATTCCGCCTTGCAGACCATGCAAGATACAAGCTGTATAACCAATAATCACAGATGGCCCATGAAATGCTTCGGCTTCTTTGAAGGCATTGATTACTTGCTGTTGGTTAGCTCCCCAGGCGATTTGCGCAACATAAACATTTTTATAGGCAATAGCAATTTGACCCAAATCTTTTTTATGTCCGCGATTTCCTGCCGCAGCAAATTTAGCAATCGCAGCCGCCGGCGTAGCCTTCGAGCGCTGCCCGCCCGTATTTGAATAGACTTCGTTGTCGAAAACTAAAATATTTACATCTTCGCCCGAAGCAATCACATGATCAAGTCCGCCGTAACCAATGTCATAAGCCCAACCGTCACCGCCAATAATCCATTGGCTGGTTTTAACTAACAACTCTCTATTCTCCCAGATCTCCAACAATGTCGGATCTTTAGAATTTTGAACGACAGGACGCAACACGCGTTTCAAATTCTCCGCGCGTTCGCGATTCCCATTGGAATCATCGTAACCTTCCAGCCATTGTTCAAAAACGGCTTTCAATTCCGGAGTAACATCGGTAATCGCCATAGGTTGGCAGCCTGGATCATAGCCAACCACGTCTTTGATCTTGTTGACCAATTTATTCCGGCGTACTTTCCGCGAAACTTGCAAACCCATACCGAACTCAGCATTGTCTTCAAAAAGTGAATTACACCAAGCTGGACCGTATCCATTATGGTCAGTTGTAAACGGCGAACTCGGGAAAGCTCCTCCCCAAATTGACGAACATCCAGTCGCGTTTGCAATCACCATGCGCGAACCGAACAATTGCGTCAACAGTTTTACATAAGGGGTTTCGCCGCAACCAGCGCAAGCCCCGCTAAATTCTAACAAAGGCTTTTCGAATTGTGAACCTAAAACTGACTCTAGTTTGGCTGGGTTGGTCTTAGCTTTCAAAGTCATAGCGAAAGCCCAATTTTTGATTTGATCTTCTTGACCCAAATAAGTCGTCGCGATTAGAGCTTTTTCTTTGGCTGGACAAACATCAACGCAAAGTCCACATCCGGTACAATCTTCAATCGAAACTTGAATCCGATATTTTAAACCGTCCGAACCCCGTAAATCTTTTACAATATAACCTTCGGGGGCGGCCTTCATCTCCTCTTCGTCAGCCAAAAACGGACGAATAGCAGCGTGAGGGCAGACGAATGAGCATTGATTACAAGAAATACAATTTTCAGGCAACCATTGCGGCACAAAAGCTGAAACTGAACGCTTTTCAATCGAAGCAGTTCCGACCGGGATAGTGCCATCCAACATGCCTGTGTCGATCATGTCTTGGACTGAAACTGAATCGCCAGCTTGACGTAAAACCGGAGTCAAAACTTTTTCAATATATTGTTTCGAGTTTACGCCCACCGAATCCGGAGTAGGGAATTCAGTCAAACCCTCGCCGGTCGCTTGGGCCCATTCAGCTGGAACCTCAACTTTATGCAAACTTTCGGTCGCACGATCAATAGCCGCCCAGTTCTTTTCCACAATGTCCATGGACTTCTTGGCATACATTTTCTTGGCTTCTTCTTTCATATAAGTCACAGCTTCATCGTAAGGGATGATGTTACTTAAACTGAAAAACGCCGCTTGTAAAACCGTATTGGTCCGACCGCCTAATCCAACTTCTCGAGCCAATTTGATAGCATTGATAGTGTAAAAATTCACATGTTTTTCAGCCAACTGACGTTTCAAAATGGCAGGCAGTTTTTCGTCCAGCTCAGAATCTTCCCAAACTGTATTCAGCAAGAAAGTTCCGCCTTCTTTAATTCCAGCGATTACATCATATTGATAAACGTAACTCTGCAAAGAACAAGAAATAAAATCGGCGCTGTCAATCAACGAGGTAGAACGAATTGGTAAGTCGCCAAAACGCAAGTGGCTGGTGGTACGGCCGCCGGATTTCTTGGAATCGTAATCAAAATAAGCTTGCACATATTTATCAGTATGATTACCGATAATCTTACAGCTAGATTTATTGGCGCCCACAGTTCCGTCTGAACCGAAACCCCAAAATTTCCCTTGGAAAGTTCCAGGTTCGACTAAATCTAAATCTGGCCCTAATTCTAAAGAAGTTTTAGTCGCATCGTCGTTAATACCGACAGTAAAACGTTCTTTTTGCTGGTCAGCTGGTTTGATCAACTCATCGAAAACGGCCACAATCTGGTTAGGCACTACATTCTTAGAGCCAATCCCGTAACGACCACCAATAATCTTGATTTCACTGCCGTAAAGAATGGTTTTAATATCTTGATAAAGCGGCTCTCCAATCGCCGAAGGCTCCTTAGTCCGATCTAATACAGCAATATTTTTGACAGTCTTAGGTAAAATAGCTTGAAAATCAGCTTGCGGAAAGGGCTGATAGAGACGCACATTGACTAATCCAACTTTACGTCCATTGGAGTTCAAATAATCCACTGTTTGTTCAATTATCTGCGTGACTGAACCCATAGCTACGATCACTTCCGTTGCGTCTGGAGCACCGTAATAATTCAATAAGTCATAATCAGTCCCGCGTAATTTATTAATCTCCTGCATATAATGGCGCACGATCTCCGAAACATCCTCATAATATTGGTTGACAGTTTCGCGTTGCTGGAAATAAGTATCGCCATTTTGGTTCGTTCCGCCGATAATTGGCCGTTCGCTGGAAAGCGCACGAGCCCTAAATTCCGCCAATTCTTTGACCGGATACAGAGGCTTCAATTCATCATAATCCCAAACGTCAATTTTTTGAATCTCGTGGGAGGTTCGGAAACCATCGAAAAAATTAACAAAAGGAACTCGAGATTTCATGGTTGCGAAATGGGCTACGGGCGAAAGATCCATGACTTCTTGGACACTGCCTTCGCAAATCATCGCGAACCCTACTTGCCGAGCGCCATTGATATCCGAATGATCTCCGAAAATCGAAAGTGCGTTCGCCGCTAAGGCTCTAGCTGAAACGTGAAAGACGGTCGGTAATAATTCGCCAGCGATTTTATACATGTTAGGAATCATCAAGAGTAAGCCTTGCGAAGCCGTGAAAGTTGTCGTGAGAGCGCCAGCTTTAAGCGCTCCATGAACCGCGCCGGCCGCGCCGGCCTCCGATTGCATTTCTTGAACATCGACAATATCTCCCCAAGCGTTTTTCAACCCATGCGCAGCCCAATCATCTACCAATTCGGCCATAGTTGAGCTAGGCGTGATTGGGTAAATCGCTGCGACTTCGGTGAATGCGTATGCTACGTGAGCTGCGGCTGTGTTGCCGTCCATTGAATCTTTATGAGTCATAATTCCTCCAATATATAGTTTACCAGCAGCTGAGCTTGCTAATGGGTGTCAATTCACGCTCTTGGAAAAGCTAAATCATACGCTTTTTGTAACCGAACCGTAGAAAGATGCGTATATTTTTGAGTAGTAGCCAAAGAAGTATGACCCAATAATTCTTGAACTGAACGAATATCAGAACCATTTTCTAAAATGTGGGTCGCGAAACTATGTCTTAGACTATGCGGCGAAATATCAGGCACGCCGGCCTGTAAAGCCGTACTATGCACTACACTCCTAACTTGCCGCTGACCAATCCTTCGCCCAAAACAATTAATAAACAAAGGACTATTCAGATTCAATGCACCTCGAACCTTGACTCTTATGCCCAGCCAAGCCCGTAAAGCGTAATCTGCTGGCTCCCCAAAATAAACTAAACGCTCTTTGTTCCCCTTGCCAACCACTCGAATCAAAGCGCTTTCCGGATGCAAATCCTCAATATTCAATGACACCAACTCGCCGACGCGTAAGCCAGTTGAATACAATAACTCGATTATCGCTAAAGTTTGATAAATCTTTACACTAGGCTCGGTCAATGGCTGATTTTCATCAGTTTTGGGGAAAAATGGGGTTGTCTTCGAAATGTCGTCTGGAAGAACAACATTCTGGCCAGACTGATGTAGCTGACAATATAAAAATTCGAATAACTTTTGAATTTGACCTTGACTTAATAATTTCGGTAAAGTTTCAGCTAATTTGGGGCTACGTAAACGCAATGCTACATTTTTCTCCACTAAATGATTCTTAGACAACCAAGACCAAAATTTTTTTACGGAGGTAATTTTACGAGCAATTGTCGAACGTTGTTCAAAATCACTCAAGCCGTAAACCCACTCGCGTAAATTACCAATTGAAACTAGGTTCCAATCTTGAATATGTTTTCTCGCTAAAAAACTCAACACTTGCTCCAAATCAACTTGATAAGCTCTGACTGAATTGGTTGACAGACCTAAATTGACTTCTTGATATACAAGAAATTTTCGCAGTTCTTCACTCCAAGATTTAGGGACCAATTCAGATAACTTTACCATGAAAATAAACCTAGCTCTAAAATGGCTTGAGACAAAGGCAGATAAAAGAGCAAGAATGATAGTAAAATCAATCCAATGATCATTCCCAGCCGCCATGACAACAACGGACGGGATTTCAACATGAGTACTAAAAAAGCTAACCCAAAAATACAAATTGTGGCCATTCCATGAGGATTGAAAATTGAACTAGACTGAAGTAAATAAAAATACACACCAAAAACCACCAATCCGATGCCAATTCCCCAAGGTACGCTGAATTTTAATACTCGTCTCAAAAATCCTCTAGTGTATTTTGTCGAATTTGCTGGAAGAGCCAGGAAAAAAGCTGGAATTCCAATAGTTAAAGCACTGACAATAGTCATTTGTCGAGGTAAAAATACGTAATCAACCGAAAAAACAATGGTGGAAATTGCTAAAATTACGCTATAAAAAGTTTTAACCAAAAACAAAGATGCCACTCTTTCCATATTGGCCATAACGCGTCGGCCTTGCGCGACAACCTCAGGTAAATGCGAAAATTTTCCGTCTAATAACACTAATTCAGAAACAGATTTAGTCACAGCCGAAGCGTTTTTTTGAGCGATGCCCAAATCAGCAGTTTTCAAAGCTAAAGCGTCATTCACGCCGTCGCCAGTCATTGCGACCACTTTACCTTGCATTTGAAAATTTTGTACCAATTCCACTTTCCGTTGCGGGGTTACTCGCGTATAAATTTCTTCTACCCCCACTTGATTAGCTATCGCTCGAACCGTTTTTTCAGAATCACCCGAAATAATCACTGGATGCACCCCTTGCTCCAAAAAATAACTGATGGTAGCTTTAGCGTCGTCCCTAATAGTTTCCGAGCATTTAATAATCGCTAAGTTTTGTTGACCAGCCTGAAAAAGAATCACCCGAAATCCTGCTGCTTGTAAAACCTCTACCTGATTAGCAATTTTAGAATCAGGAACTTCTTTCAATAAAAATTCTGGCGCGCCTAAAGTATATGTTACACCGTCAATTGTGCCTGAACTTGATTTTTTTACAGAATCAAACGGAGCGTAATTAGTGATGAGTAATTGATGATTTGGAACGGTTTGGTTAGACACTGGGGCTGGCAAGCTGCCGTTCATAGTCAGAGAACTTGGTTTGGCTTGATTTTGAGCTCTTTGGGCGGGTACGTCTGACAACTCCGAGACAATGGATGTGTCAAAATTTTGAGAATCTGATGTTTCAAATTTGGTTGAGGATAATATCTTGGACACACCCTGAGCAATAGCTTGGGCGCTTTGATTAGATCCGGGTTGAGAAACCAAAGTGAATAAAGCTTGGAGTTTTTTATAGGATGAAGCTGAAATCCCTAATGATTGACTGTTTTCATTGTATGACTGAGACGGTTTGAAATCTCCGGCGGCGGTTTCATTTGGGTAAACCGAAGTTTCTTTTCCGTCCTTGCGCCCTCGGTTGATTAGAGTAGAAGTTTGGCGTACTGGACTGTTCGCTAATTCATCTAACCAAATAATGTCGTCTAATCTAATTTCTCCAGTAGTAATCGTACCAGTTTTATCGAGACACAACACGTCAATCCGAGCTAAAGTTTCAACAGCTTGCATTTGTTGAACCATCACTTTTTGACGCGCTAAAATAATTGAAGACAAAGCAAAATTCAAAGAAGTCAGCAACACCAGTCCTTCAGGGATCATACCTACAATCCCACCAGTAGTCAAAACTAAGGCTTCGCGCCAACGATCGGTCGTAAATAGCAGTTCCCACCCCCCAACCGCCCGAACTTGCGACCAAAGCATTAGGAGTGACAATGGAATTATGCCGAATGAAATATAACGCAAAATAGCATTAATTCCATCGCGTAGATCAGACGGGGCTAATTTGAATTGTTTGGATTGGTTAGAAATTTGATTGGCAAAACTATCAGCGCCAACTGCGATAACTTTGGCTATTCCCTGGCCATAGGTCACATATGAACCCGAAAACAACTGATCGTCGATTTTTTTGTCAATTTCATCTGACTCACCCGTAAGTTGAGATTCATCAACTCGCAAACTTTGAGATTGCAAAACTTTTCCATCAACCAAGATCTGATCTCCGGATCGTAAAACTAAAATATCATCCAACACGATTTGATCAAAACTGATAGGCTTTTCAACACCATCGCGAATCACAGACTGTTGGTTGGTTGACAACACCGATAATTTATCCAAAGTTCGTTTGGCTCGATATTCCACAAGAATACCAATAATTGAATTTACAATGATTACAAACCCAAACAAAGCATCGGGATAAGAACCAGTAACCAAAACAACTAAAGTCAAGCCTATCAGCAAAAAGTTGAAAATAGTTAAAACGTTTGAACGTAAAATGCTCAACCAAGAGCGCGAAGATTTTTGACGAAAATCGTTGACTTGCCCCAAGCTAATGCGTCGTTGCACTTCTGCATCAGTTAAACCTGCAACTAATGACAATTGTGCATCATCCACGCGGAGAACGGGGGATTCGAACCCCCGAGGGCTTGCACCCAACACGCTTTCCAAGCGTGCGCCATAGGCCACTAGGCGACACCTCCGGACGGCTCGCCCCGCCCGCGACGCTTCAGGTCGCCGGGGGGCGTTCGCCCGCCATACATTACCCGATGCCGTCCACCTCACCAGCCTCCCCCCGTTCCGGACCCACCAGAACCGCGATCTGGGATGCCACCATGCCCTCCAGCGCGCCGGTGTAGATGGACAACTCCGTCTCGTAGGCGTCGCCCGCGATTCGATAGCCGTGGGTGGCCGCGTAGTCTTTGAGCTCCGCGTAGGCGGCGAACAGCAGATCGTCCGAACCCTCCAACTCATCCGGGTCCAGCGTCAACTGGCGCAGCAGCTTCAGATAAGTGCCGGCGGGCTTGACATGCAGCCGGGCCGGCTTGGAGCGGCCTCGCGCGGGGCTGCACAGGGAGAAGTCCTCGAGGTAGTCCCCCTTGACGAAGGCTTCGCGCCCAATCCGGTAGGTGGTCTGAAACTCCACCTCCTGCCCCAGGGACTGGCAGTATTCGATGTGGTTCCGCACCGCCTGGATCAAAGTCAGGCTCCATTCGTCGGTGGCCGGGTGCGCCGGCGCGCCGCCGGGCGGCTCGGCGGCTTCGGCCGCCTTGGGCGGCGTCACGCGGGTCTGGATGAAAGGCTGCGCCTCACACCACTCGACGGTGATGCTGGGACCGCGCTGAGCGGCATCGAGCAATTCCAAGCGCGCCAAAGTGCCACGCAGCGCGCGCTGCTTGCGGGCGATCTCCCGTTTTTCGACCTCCAGCGCCGCGACGCAGTCGGCCAACACCGCGCGGAGGGCGTCCGGATCCGGAGCCGCCAAGTAGTCGCGGATTTGCGCCAAGGAGCGCCCGGCCCGTCTCAGCGCGCTGATGAAGAAGAAATCGGAGACCTGGACCGGCAGGTATAGCTGGTAGCCGTTCGCGTCGGTGACGGCGGGGTGCAGCAGCCCGACCTGGTGGTAGTGCCGCAGCGTCTCCTTGGTGGTGCCGCAAAGGCGGGCGAACTCCCCGGTCCGGAGCAAGTATTCGGCCATGGCGCCTCCTCGGGCCGCAAGCGAAACGCCTGTTGACTGTGTGGTTACCCCACAGTTTAGGGTCGCTGTTGAAAGGACCGCAACACGTCTCAGCCCGCGCCGATCAGCGGCGTCGGGGCTGCCGCGACAAGGAGGAGAACTGTCATGACACGTGAAATGGCGCGACCGAAGACCGAGGCCGAACGCCGCGCGGCGCCGCAGGGCGACAACGCCCGGACCGCAGCCGACCCCCGTGCCGGGGGGAGCGCCGACCCGGCCCGACCGGAACTGGCACCCGACGCGCGTGCGCCTGAGGCCGCACAATCCACAGAATCACCGGGATCGCCTCAGCCGGGCTGGCGGCGCGCAATCACGGTGATCTGGTCCGGCCAGGCCGTCTCGATTCTGACCACCTATTCGGCCAGCTTCGCCGCCATGTGGCACATCACCGCCACCACCGGCTCGGCGCTCTATCTGGCGGTAGCCGGAATTGCGGCGCTGGCGCCCACTGGAATCCTCAGCCCAATCGGCGGCCTGGCCGCAGACAGGTTCGACCGCAAACGCCTGATGATCGCCGCCGACTCGACCGTGGGCGTGTTGTCCCTGGCCATCGCCGCAATCGTCTTCTACTTCGAAGCGCCGATCGGTGTGCTGCTGGCCTTCCTGGCCGTCAGGGGCGCCGCCCAGGCCTTCCATTCGCCCGCGCTGACGGCGGCGTTGCCGACCATGGCGCCGGAGTCGCAACTGGTGCGGATCAACTCGCTCAGCCAGACCTTGATCGCCTTGGCCGGCATTGTGGGCCCGGTGCTGGGGATCTTCCTCTACCAGGCCCTCGGCTTCGCGGGCGTGTTGGCCCTTGATGGGGCAGGCGCGGCGGTCGCCTGCCTGACCATGGCGAGAGCCAAAGTCCCGCGCCTGAGCCAACGGCCGAAGACCAAGCCGCTCGCCGACTTCGCCGAGGGCCTGGCGGCCTTCGCCGCCGACCGCTCGCTTGGCGCCCTGATTCTTTTCTGCGCCGCCGTGATGCTGATCGCAATGCCGGCCGGTTCGCTGTTCCCGCTGATGGTGTACCAAGTGTTCGAAGGCGGCGGGTATCACGCCTCGCTGGTGGAGGTGGTCTGGTCGGTCGGCCTCCTGGTCGGCTCCGCGGCGCTGGTGGTGTGGGGCGGCGGCCGCCGGCCTATGCGGATCGCGTTGGCCGCCACCTTGGCCCTCGGGGCGGGACAAGCCGCGTGCGGCCTGCTCAAACCCGGCCAATTCGCCGTGTTCGCCGTGCTGGCCGGGATCATGGCGACCGCGATCGGCATGTTCACGGCTCCGCTCCTGGCTGCCACGCAGAAGCGCGTGCCGCCGGAACTGCTCGGCCGGGTGACCGGCTTGTTCCAAACGGTCATCACCCTGGCGGCACCAGTCGGTTTGGTCTTCACGGGCTTCGGCGCCCAGCGTCTGGGACTCACCACCTGGTTCGCCGTCAGCGGCACCGCTGTGGTGGGCGTGGCCATACTGGGGCTGATGTCAAGACGTCTGCGGGACCTGGACGCGCCGGCGGCCGTGACGTGACCCCGGCGCCGACTGCCCGGCCCCAGAATGCGCGCCCCCCAGCCGCGCGAGCCAGCCCAGCCTGGTCGGCCGGAGTTCTTCCGGCGTTAGTTGGGCCCAGCCGCCGGGACCCGAGCCGCTACGGGGCTTCAAACTTGAGGGACGTCACGCCGGACACGTCCACCCGTTGGCCGTTCTCCAAGGTGACCTGGACTGGGGGAACGTCATCGGCTTTGGGCTTCACTATCTCGTTGACCACGGGCACCCCGTCCGGCGAGTAAACCCTCAAGTTGCCAGACCATTCCCCGACCACCGCGACCTCGTAACTCCCGGCCGGGATGTCCAGGCCAACCACGTAGTTTCCTGGCGTGACGTTGGTCGCCAGCTTGGTTTCCGCCGGGGTCAGGGTGATCGGGGAGACGCCCTCCCAATGCACCAAGTCGCCTTCCGCCAGGTCGGTGACGTATTTCGCGGCGCCCAGCTTGAACTCGCCTTCGCCGAGCAGTTCGACGGCTTTGAGCGGGTCGGCGGGGGATTCGATGCGGAGGTTGCCCGTGTCGTCCGGATCGGTGGTGATCGCGTAGTGGCCGGGAGATATTTCGACTCCCACGGTGTACGTGCCAGACGGCAGCGACACCTCGGTCGCAAGGGTGTTGTCTCGGGTGCCTTGCACCGGCTCGCCGCCCGTCTGAGGAGCAGGGGCGGTTTCGGATTCGGTAGGCGGCGCCGAAGTCGCAGCCGTCGCCCCGCCGCTCGGTTTGTCTGCTGCGGAGTTGTCGTCAGACCTGGTCAGAGCAAAAGCCCCGGCCACGCAGGCGGCCCACGCCCCCAGCACGGCGATCCAGAACCAGGGCCGCCGGAAGAGCGGCTTGGCCTTGCGCGGGGAACCCGGCGGTCCGGGCGGACCGGGCTCTGGTGGCTGGCCCGGTTGCGCGGCCTGTTGGGCCGCCGGTTGGCCGGCGTAGAGCGGGGAAGAGGAAGCCGGGCCTGCAGGGTCGGGCGGTTGCACGGGAGCCGCGCCAACGTAGAACCCCGGAATCTCATTGCCGCCCGCGCCGGACGGTTGCCCTCCATACGGTTGCCCGGCATACGGTTGCCCCGAATAAGGAGACGGGCCCAAGGGCGGGGCGCCGGGGGGCGGAACGAGCCCGCCGCCGCGCGGGACGGGCGCGAACGCGGTCTCCGGCTGCCCGGACGCGCGCGTCGGCCGGGGCCGCGTCGGGTCGGGGCCAGCAGTTGGCGGAGGAGGCACTGTCATGACTGTGTGGCTTTCGACTAGGCGGCTGAGAAGGGGAATCCTCAGTCGTTCACCTCTAACCTAGCGCCCGCGCTGGCCAATGACACAAGGCGCCGCGCGGGCGGCGGGGCCCACCAGCGGCGACGTTTCCAAATATCGCGCAGGGCCGAGCGCCGGGGCCGCCTAGCCGTCGCGCTGCCCGGCGCCGCCGTCCCCGAAGTAGCGGGCGAGGAATCGGTCGCGGAGGCGGCCGAAGGCGGCCGCTCCACCGTCTTCGATCGCCGCGCGCATCGAGTCGACCAGTCGCACAATGAACCGTTCGTTGTGGATCGTGGCGAGCGTGTAGCCGAGCAGTTCCCGCGCCCGCAGCAGGTGGTGGAGATAGGCGCGGGAGTAGCTGAGGCAGGTGTAGCAGTCGCATTCGGGGTCCAGCGGCCCGAAGTCCCGCGCGAACCGCGCCCGGATCACGTTGTAGCGGCCGTCCGCCGAATAGACCGCGCCGTGCCGCGCGGAACGCGACGGCGCCACGCAGTCGAAGGTGTCCGCCCCCGCCTCGACCGCCGCGAACAGGTCGTCAACCTCGCTGATGCCCAGCAGGTGCCGCGGCTTCGATTCGGGCAGTTCCGAACAGACCCAGCCCACAATGGTCGCCAGGTTTTCCTTCTCCAAAGCGCCGCCGATGCCGTAGCCGTCAAACCCAGCCCCGTCTTCCGTCAGCCGGGCCAGGCCTTGGGCGGCCTCGCGGCGCAGGTCTTCGAATTGGGCTCCCTGGACCACGCCGAACAGCGCCTGATAGGGCTGGCCCGCCCGCGCTCGCGTCAGGCGGGCGTGCTCGGCGAGGCACCGTTCGGCCCAGGCCTGGGTCCGCGCCAGCGAACGCTCCTGGTAGGGCCGGGTGTTCATCAAAGTGGTGCACTCGTCGAAAGCGAAGATGACGTCCGCGCCCAGTTGGTGCTGAACCCGCATCGAAACCTCCGGGGTGAACCGGTGCTTCGACCCGTCAAGGTGCGACCGGAAGGTGACCCCGTCGTCATCGACCTTGGCGAGGCGTTCCGAGCGTTTGGCTATCACCTCGTCGTCGGCCAAGCCGGCGGTGTCCATGGCCAGGACCTTCTTGAACCCGGCGCCAAGCGACAGCACCTGGAACCCGCCCGAGTCGGTGAAGGTCGGCCCCGGCCAATTCATGAAGGCCCCAAGCCCCCCGGCCTGCTCCACCACGTCCGCGCCGGGCCTGAGGTAAAGGTGGTAGGCGTTGGCCAACAACGCCTGGGCCCCAAGCGCGGCCATCTGCTCCGGCGTGGCCCCCTTGACCGCCGCCGCCGTCCCGACCGGGATGAACGCGGGCGTGAGGATCTCCCCGTGCGGCGTCCGGATCACCCCGGTCCGCCCAAGGGCGTCCACCTGGCCGTCCTCGGCGCCAACCAGGCGCGTGCGCACCTCGAAACTGAAACCGTTTTTCCCCCGCAGCGAATCCACAGGCAGGAATGCTCCCACAGTTGGCCCCGCCCCGCCCACCCGCCCTGGCGGAAACCGGCTGCGGGCGGCCCCGGATATGTCCAAGAACCAGCTTCCGGAAGAAACTGGAATGGGCCTGGCCGTTGACGCTAAGCCACCGCTTCGGCGAGGGAGTCGGCTAGACCCCGCCGTCCTCGGCCCGCGCCGCCCGGATCCAGTTCAGGGGCGTGAGGCGACCCGCGCTGCGGGCAGGATCAGCCGCGCCGTGAGCTCCCCTTCCCGGCGGGCGTCGATGTCGAGTTGGCGGTTGAAGCCTTTGGCGATCGATTCGACCAGCGCCAGCCCGAGTCTGGCGCGCAGCCCGTCGAAGGTCGCGCGAGTTCGGTGACCTCGTCATTCGGTCCGCCGAGGGTCGAGTTGCGAGCCGAGCGTGTCAGGGGAGATGCCTCGCACGAACCGCTGGCGGCTGGCGGAACAGGAGCTGGCTGATCCATCGGGTCGGGAAGCTCAGGGAGTGCAAGAAAAAAACGGCCCTCCCATTCGGAGGGCCGTCGGGCCACGCTCTCTCGAACGTGGTGGTGATACCGGTAGGCTACCAGGCCAGCCGCCCCTTCAGGTGGGGCGCGAAGCCGCGACAGAGACAAGGACCCCCGGTGCCCGGGCGACGATTGATCGCCTATATCGATGGGCTGAACCTTTACCACGGCCTGCGTCAAACGATGGGGCACCGCTGGCTGTGGCTCGACGTGGTGGAGCTCGTCCGCTCGCTGAGACCGGCCAGCGACCTTGTGCGCGTCAACTACTACACCGCGATGACGGTCGAATCGCCGGACGCCCAGTCCCGTCAGCAGAACTACCTCAAAGCCCTCGCGGCCGCGAACCCGGCCGAGCTGAGGATCCAAACCGGCCGCTACCAGCGCCGCTCGCACCTGTGCGAGAACTGCGGGCACAAACGGGTCGTCTACGAGGAGAAGGAGACCGACGTCCACGTCGGCGCCCAACTCGTGGCCGACGCGGTCCTGGCGCGGATGGACGACGCGCTGGTGGTGTCCGGGGACGCCGACTACCTGCCGGCCATCCGGATCGCGCAGGCCGCCGCCCCTGGGGTGCGCCTGGTCGGCGGGTTCCCTCCGGGACGCGTCTCGAAACGCATCCAGGCCGCCCTGCCGGCGTCCTTCGTGATCGGGGAAGCCAAGATCCGCCGGGCCCAACTCCCGGACACGGTGCTCGACGGGCCCTGGGCGTATGCGCGTCCAGCGAAGTGGTCGGCGCCGCCGAACCCGGCCTCATGACAGCCCCGCCCAAGGTTGGCGCTTCCGGCCGCCGCCCGGCCCATGCGTCCGCCGATCACCGGGCGGTTCTGCGGGCCCGCCGGCGCGTTCCCGCCTCGAAGCGTTCCTCCGGCACGCGCAAGACCGCCGCCAATGCGAGCAGGGCGGCCAGGCAGCAGCCGGCCAAGTCCAACCCCACGGCGGTGGCGAAGCCGGTCTCAATTGACTGGCGCACCGGCCCCGGCAATTCCGCGAGCCCGGCCGTGTGGCCCAAGTCGAACACTGCCCCGGGCGGCAAGGCGGTGCCGTCAATCCGCATTTGCGCGGCGATTCGGGCCTGGGCGGCGGCGAACAGCACGGCTAGCTGAACGGAGGCACCGACCGTCAAAACCATGCTCTTGACCAGGGCGGTCGCACCGGAGGCGGTGGCGTATTCGGCGGGCGGCACCGACCGTTGAAGGGCCACCTCCAGCGGCGCGAAAGCCAGGCCCACGCCCAAGCCGTAGAGGAAAACCGCCAGGCCGGCCAAGGGCCAAGGCGCCGTGTAACCCAACGGCGCGACCGCCGCTATCCCCACCGTCATCAGCCCGAACCCAACGGCGGACTGAAGCTTGTAGCGGCCGGTTCGAGACATGAAGACGCTCTCGGCGAAGCTCCCCGCCAGGGTACCCAGAATCTGCGGCCAGATCAGCCAACCGGCCAAAGCGGGGGACGCGCCACGTGAAATCTGCCAGTACAGCGGCAACACATAGGCGACCCCGGCGGTGGCGAAGTACCCCAGCATGAGGGCGGGCAGACCCCGCCGGAACTGTGGACCCCGCAACATGGCGAGGGGAAGGACAGACCGCGGGCCCGCAGACCGCGCCGACAAGTAGAACGCGCCAAACGCCCCAAACGCGACCCCCATGCAAACCAACACCGTCGGGTTGGCGCCGCTCAAATCACGCGCGAACTGAGGCGCCAGCGCCAACGCCCCCACCCCCAACACCAACAGGGCCCCCCCGCGCATGTCAATCCGCGCTGCGGTCCGCTGGTCGGGGAGACGCCGCGCTGCCCAGACCGCAGCCAGGTTGGCCACTATGACGGGCACCTGGACGAAGAACAGCCAACGCCAACCGGCCACTCCGGCGATCTGTCCGGCGCTTGCGATCAGGCCTCCCAACGGCGCCACGGCCACGCCCGCCACATAGGCGGCGGTGAAGAAGCCCACATAGCGTCCCCGGTCCTTGGGAGGAATGGCGACATGCACAAAGGCCTGGGCGACAGGCCAGGCCGCGGCGCCTCCGGCGCCTTGAAGCGCACGCCAGGCCGCCAGTTCCAGCATTGACCGGGCCATGCCGCACCCCGCCGTGCCCACCGCGAACAGGATCAGCGCCGCCGCCAGGAGCTGTGGCCGCCCGCGCGTGTCCGCCAGGCGTCCCCAGAACGGGATGGTCGCGGCCCCGCCCGCCAGGAAAGCGGTGGTGACCCAAGCCTGCTGCTCAAACCCGCCCAGCGAGTCCCCGATCACCCGCCACCCGACTGATGTCACCATCCCGTCCAGTCCACCGACGAAGGTGAGTGGCACCATCACCAAAGCTGCTGCGCGGGCGCGCTGGGAGTGCCCGTGTGCGTTCATCAAGTCTTGGCCCTCCCCGTCGCGGCCGCAGGCAGCCCTCGGTCCTGCGCTGGCCCCGGCTCACCGAGCAACCAGTGGCCCAGCCGAGGATCCGCGAGGCTCGGCGCAGTCCGCACATACCGCGCCAAACGCCGGGGCAACACTCGCCGCGCCGTCAACGCTTGCGGCCCTACCAGGAAGGTTGTAAGCCCAGCTCTCGTGGAGGATTCCGCTCCGACTGCTGAATCCTCTACCGCCGCGCAGTCCACGGGGTTAAGTCCCAGGCGTTCGCATGCGATCCGATAGACGGAGGGATCAGGTTTGGGGGCTGCGGCCTCTGCGGCGGTCACCACATGGCGGAACACCCCGGCTAGCCCAGCGTTGGCGAGCATGGCGGCGACTACCGAAGGTGGTCCGTTCGAGGCGATCGCTAGCGGGAGGCGCCCGTTGAGCGCGTTTAGCAGGCCTGCCGCGCCTGGGAGAAGGCTCGGCGGCGCCACCAACGCGCCGTCGCGCAGGGCAGCCTCAACAGCGGTGGTGATAGCTGCGGTTTGCTCTTCACAGCTGGCCCATGTGGCGATCGCCTGCCCGGCCGATTCCGCCGAACTGCCTTCCAGAGCCTTCCTTTGCGCACGGGTGAGTCGCAGGCCCGCTACCGCCGCGCCGCGTTGGAATCCCGCCTCCCAGACGGCCGTGCTGTCGACCAACAGGCCGTCAAGGTCAAAAACGACGCCTTCCAACCGCAGGGACCTCAAAGCGCTCCCTCGGCTGAGCTGAACGACGTTAGGACCAGTTGCTCGGTGTACGGATGCTTGGGGCTGCTCAAGACCTCCGCCGTGCGTCCCGCCTCCACGATCTGGCCCTGGCGCATCACCACCACCTCCTCGGTTACGTGCCGAATCACTGCCAGGTCGTGGGAAATCAACACCAAACCCAGGTGACGCTCCTGGCTCAGCGCGGCCAGGAGATTGATGATCTGCGCCTGTACGGAGATGTCAAGTGACGAGGTGGGCTCATCCGCCACTATCAAAGCCGGGCCGGCGGCGAGCGCCCGAGCTATGGCAACTCGTTGGCATTGCCCGCCTGAAAGCTTTCCAGGCCGCCGCCGCGCGGCGGTTGCGCTGACCCCCACCGCCTGGAGCAGTTCATCCGCCACGGCCCCGGCTTCCCGCAGGGTCAGGCCCTGCGTGACGTGTGCGGCCTCCCTGACCGCAGACCTTGCGGACAAGTGCGCGTTGAGCGCGGCGTAGGGATCCTGATGAATCATCTGAACTCCCTTGCGGAGAGGCGAGCGTCGCCCGATCACTGACCAGGGCCGGCCATTGACGGTGACATGGCTGCTGGGCAAAGCTCCAACCAACAAGCGGCCCAGAGTCGTCTTGCCGGAGCCCGACTCGCCGACAACCCCAAGGCGAGATGTGCGTGTGGCGGTCAGGGAGACGCTGCGCAGCACCTGGTGATTGCCGAATCTGAAGTCGAGATCCTCGGCCTTGACCGTAACCGCCTGGCCGCTCATGAAGCGGTCTCCAACACGGCCGCGCCAACGGCTGTGGGGTCGGTCGCTGGGGCGTGGCACGCCGCCGCCCGGACGGGGCCAAGGCGGCAGGGCTCCGGCGGGGCGTCCGAACAACTGGCAGTTGCCACCGGGCAGCGCGGAGCGAACCTGCAGCCGCTCGTCAGCCAGGTCGGTTCCGGGGGCTGTCCCTCTATCACTGGAAGGGGACGGCCGGGCGCGGTTCGTTCGGGCAACGAAGCCAGTAGGGCACGGGTGTAGGGGTGCGCGGGGGCGGCCAGCACCTCGGCGGTTGGACCGCATTCGACTGCCACACCCGCGTACATCACAACCACTTGGCCGGTGGCGGCGGCGATGGCGCCAATGTCGTGTGAGACCAACAGGAGTCCAAGCCCCACGTCGCGGCGCAATTCAGTCAGCAAGTCCAACACTGAACGCCGTATCGATGCGTCGAGCGCCGTGGTCGGTTCGTCCGCGATCAGTAGTTTCGGACGGGTAGCCAAGGCCAGAGCAATCATCACGCGCTGGCGCATGCCACCCGAGAGCTCATGCGGGTAGGAGCACAGTAACTCTTGGCTCGGTTCCAGGTGGACGGCTTCGAGCAGTTTGGCGGTTTGCGCGGCCACGTTCGCGCGGCGGTCATGGTGCCGGATTGTCTCGGCCATTTCCCGTCTGACCTGCCGCAGGGGATCCAGGCTGGAGAGCGAAGCTTGCGGCACCACCGTGACCGTGCGGCCCTGGTGGGCGCGCCATTCCTTGGCCGTGGCCCGCGTCATGTCCTGGCCGTTCAAGCGGATCGAGCCGTTGGTGACGACGCCCCCGATCCGCCCCAGGAGTCCCGCCACTGCCCGCACGGTCATGGACTTGCCGCAGCCCGTTTCGCCGACAAGGCCGACGGCCTGGCCAGGCCCGACGTCGAAGCCTACGCCGTTCAACACCGCCGCCCGCCCTATTCGCACATGCAGGTTCTCCACCTGGAGCACTGGGTGATGCGCGTTCATTTCTGCCCTCCTGAGTCTTGGCCGAACGAGTCGGCGATCAACCCGAATCCGGTGCCCAACACCAAGATCGCCAGTCCTGGAATCAGCGAAATCCACCAGGCCACCGGCAGTAATGAGATGCCTTGCTGCATCATTTGGCCGAGTTCCGGATGGGGGTCGCCAATGCCCACGCCGAGGAAAGCCAATGAGGCGATGCCGCCCAATGTCGCCACGGCCTGAGTAGCGGCGTATGAAAGGTTGGTGGAGGCCACGTCCGGCGCGACATGCCGCAGCAGGATCCGCAGACGCCCGTAACCGAGCAACTGTGCCGCGACAACCGACTCCCTCTCCCGCAGTGAAAGGCCACGAGCCACAGCAAAACGCGTGTAGGGGGCCCAACCGCTGACAACGATCGCAAGAATCAAGGCCGGAGTCCTCGAGGGCAGCCCGGGAACGGCCAGGCGGTCACCCACGCCGACTGCCAGGAGAAGCACCAGCAGCATGTACGGAATAGCCAAGAAGGCGTCCACCAAACGGAGCGCTACCTCCCTGACTGCGCGGCCGGAAACGACCAGGAGAAGCCCCAACGCAGTGCCTATGGCCAGGCTGGCCCCCACGCAGGCAACGGTGATCGTCAGGTCCGTCATCCCGGCCGCGAACACCCGCGCAAAGACATCACGGCCAAGCTGGTCCGTTCCGAATGGGTGCGACCACGACGGGGCCGACAGGGGTGAACCCGCGAAACTGGTCGGATCCGACCGTGTCAGGGCCGGCACCAGTATGAACAGCATTGCGCATGCCAAGAGAAGGGCCGCGCCCGCTGAACGTTCGCCGCCTTGCCGAAGAGCGCTACCAAAGCGGCGGATCGCGCTGGCGGCCGCGGTCATGTTCCGTCGGCTACCGTCAAGGCGGTCCGGCGCCCGCCGGACCGGAGTCGCGGTCGTCGTCATCGCGTCCTCGGATCAATCGCGCGTCCCGCGACCTCGGCAGCCATGTTGCAGGTCACAATCACCAAGGCCGTGAAAATGGTCAAAGCCTGGATAACGGGGAAATCGCTTGTGTTGATTGCCCCGGTCATGACGTGCCCTATGCCTGGGATCCCGAAGACGATTTCGACAATGACCGCCCCGCTGAGGAGGCCCCCCATGCTCAGCGCGACCATGGTGACCAAAGGCAACGCGCAACTCGGGAGCACGTGCGCCAATGTGATCCGCCAGGGGGAGAGGCCCCGCGCCCGGGCGGCTTCGATGTGGCCATCCGCCATGACGGACGCGACCCGTTCGCGGACCACTCGCAGGATCATTGGTGTGTACCAGACGCAGAGAGTGGCAACTGGCAGCACCAAGTAGCGGAAGTTCTCCGGATACCCGTCGCCCCAGCCTCCTGCGGGCAGCCACCCCAGGCGGACGCTCAGCAAGAGGATAAGCGCCAGGGCAATCAGCGCGCTCGGTGCCGACATGGCCACGGTTGAGGCTCCCCGCATCAAGCGGTCAAAAGAACGGCCCGCCTTGGTGCCGGTTGCAAGGCCGAGGGCTATGCCCAGGACGGATGAGACTGCCGCGGTCAGAACGGCAACCATGAGGGTTGTGCCTAGCCCGGCGCCAACCAGCTGGGCCACCGACAACTCTGAGTATTGGTAGGAATCGCCCAGGTCTCCGCCCAGTAGATCGAGGAGGTAGACGCCGAACTGTTGTATCCAGTTGCCCTCAATGCCCAGATCCTGCCGCATTTGCTCGACCAACTCGGGTGGAACGCTCAACAACAGCGTCACTTGGCGGGCGCGGCCGACTGCGGGATCCTCCAGGGCGAACCGAATCAAGAAAAACGTCACCACCATGACGCCGAGCGCCACAGAAGCCGCTTGGAACAGTGGCCGCCCGACTCGCAGCGTCCAGCTCCAAGGCCGGATGCTCGCGTGCGCAGACCGCGCCCTCAAAGGGCTCGGCGGGGCGGTTACCTCAGTTGTGTCGATCATGGGATCACGTAATAAAGCCCGAAGATGTTGGTGATGACCGTCTCCGGCAGGGAGGTGGCCGCCGTGGTGCTCAACATTGCCATCGGCAGAATCAGCGAATTGTCCGCCAGGAACTGATCGGCAGTTGCCATCAACTCGGGCAATTCCGCCTCACGCGCGCCCCGGAACTGGTTCATCAGTTCCGTCAGGGTGGCGGCTTCGGCGCTCTGGCTGAATCCGGGACTGTACGATTCGCCGTACAGGGAAGATGGATCCAGCATTACCTGGCCAATGTAGTTGGGGCTGTCCACAAAATACTGTGCGATCGCCAGCGTGAGGCCGAAATCACCTCTCGCCATAACTTCATCGCCGTTTGCGGATGTGACTGGAACGATTTCAACCTCAATTCCGATGGCCTTGAGTTGTTCTTGCAGGGCTGTCGCTGAGGCGTTCCGCTGCCAGGTGTTGTCCGACCAGCTAATCAGCTTGACGGAGCAACCGTCTTCGCAGACGGTGCCTCGCAGCAATCGCTTGGCCTCGTCCAGGTCGCGGGCGAAGGGCTGAACGTTTGGCGGCTCGCCGGTCACAGTCCAAGGAATGCCGTAGAGCGGGCGGGCGAAGTCGGCGCCGCCCAAGACCAATTCGGCCATTTGCTCGCGGTCAACCGCCAGGTCGATCGCCCGCCTGACGTTGGCGTCCTTAATCACTGGATCGTTGAAGTTGTACAGGTAGCCGTGGAAGCTGCCTGGCCACCACGCCGGGTCCAGCCGCATGCCGTCAGTGAGCTGCGAGGCGAGAGATCCGGGGATGTTGTCCATGAAGTCGATTTCGCCGTTCTTCAATTGGGCCAGGCGTGTCGCCGCCTCCGGGACCTTGGTGATCACGATCCGTTTCACCTGCTGTTCGCCTGCGTAGTAGTTGGGGTTCGCGGTCAGTTCGAACCGTCCGTTTGCGACATCCATCGTTTCGATGGAGTAGCGTCCCGCCGAGATGGGATGCTCGAAGAACGAGTCGCCCTCGGCCAGGCCTGCGGCGGGGAAAATCAGGGCGTAGGGCTCCGCGATCTGTTTGGCGAAGTCGGTGTGCGGTCGGGACAGTTTGACCTCGACAGTCGAGTCGTCGACCGCTTTGATCCCCTCGGTGTCTTGCAGGAACTTGACCGTCCAAGTCATGGGGCCCGCCCGCAGCCGTTCGAATGACGCCACCACGTCTGGGGCGGTCAAGGATGAGCCGTCTGAAAACTTGAGATCTGGCTTGAGCTTGATGGTCCAGGTCAGGCGGTCAGCGGATTCGGAAACCGACTCTGCCAACTCCATCCGGTCGCCCTGATCCGCCCAGCCCGGGAGTGCTAGGGTCCCGCCGTAGAGATACCCAATTTGAGCGCCGAACGGTTGCCAGGTATTGGTGTCCAGACTCGCCGGGGCAGTTTCCGCGGCAATTCGGATGACCTCCGGCACGCCGCCTGTGGCTGAGTTGGTCGGGTTGGCGGCCGTGGTGGTGTCCACGCAGCTGGCCAGGCTGGTGGCGGCAACGGCCGCGATGGCAGTCACCGCGCAAGCGCGGACCAGAGCGCGAAGCCCCCGGCGGGGGCGCCGCGAACACCGGTCGGCATGCGGGTGATCAATGATGAGCGAAGCGGGGTCCTTCATGGTTGTCTCCTTCATTCTTGGGGGACCCTGGACGCCCAAGCGAGCTCCAGGAGGTGGGATGTGGGCTCGATTTCGACGGGCCAGGGAAAAGGCACGGGGCCGACGGCTGAGGTCGTTGACGAAGACGTCCAAGGCTCGGACGGGGCGAGCCGCCAGAGCAGGCCACCGGGCCCCAACCGAGGGTCGAACAGCAATTCGATCTGCGCCGCCTGCCCCAAATCCAGCGCCGGGCCGTGCCAACGGCACCGGTCGGCCGGAGCAGAAGCCGCAGCGGCGCCGCGAAATGCCGCCGCGCCGAGGTCTATGTCCACGAATAGGCGGTGGCTAGCGCAGTCGAAACCGGCCGCGAAGGCGCCGTCGCTGGACTCGAGCCATTTCACGGCCTCGGCATAGGCGTTCGGGCGTAAGCCGGCATTGACCAGTTGAGAGAGGTCGCCAGTCTCGCGGAGGCGAAGGTGCAGAATCTCACCTGGCTCCAAGGTCGCCAAGTCTGTGGTCGGGGCTTGTTCGAGGTGCCCGCCCAAGTCCGGGGGCGGCCAGGCGAGGTGTTCGCGGACTGTGCCCGTGAAATCGAGCACTTGGCAGCGGAGGCCCTGCGCGTCCACCGCCAACTGGGCGACGTGCGGATACTCCTGCGGCCCGGGCATCATGCCGTGCGGAATTGCCGGGTGGTCCGTTGCGGGGTCGCCTCCTGCGGCGCCGCCGGCCGTTAGCTGAAGTACGCCCCGGTGAACCTGAGCGTCGAAGGCTAAAACATGGCTGCACAGATAGGCAGTCACGCCATGGCGTACCAAGATGTCCCAGAGCGAGGCTCGCGCACCAGGAGCGAAGCACCAGGGGAGGGACGAATAGCCGTTGACCGGGAAAACCGGATAGTGACCGGCCACAAAAACGTATTCTGCGTCGTATCCCGCAGCGAGCGCATCTTCTAGCCAGGCGGCCTCCAGGCCGGTGAGGCCGCGAACCGGCTGCGAATCGGGCTCAGCGGCCACGTCCGGTTGGTGCAGCGAAACGTAGAGCAAGTTGCCGTGGCGCACCCAATAGGACAGAGTCTCCTGGCCTGCTGGGCCGTTCCGTGGGAGCCGGTCGGCCCAGTGCTTACGGTACACGCCGTAGGACTCTGGTGAGGGAGTGTTGTGGTTGGACGTGGCCTGGTAGATCGTGAGGCCCAGGTCCTGAACCCAACCCATCTCCGAACCGAGCCAGAACGCCCACAGGTCATCACGTGAACCGTCCGCCACCGCGTCGCCCGGAAAAGCAATGAATTCAGGCGGCGGAGCGAGCCGTCTGACCACCGCGGAATTGCGTGCCAGGCGTGCGCCATTGCCGTATGGGTCTGTTGCCTCACCCGAACACGAGTCGGAGTACAGCACGAACTGCGCTCCGCTCGGATCGCGCGGCACCAGGGCCGGAATGGACGCGGGCACCGCCCCCCGGCCGCTCACGCTCCGATCCTTGTCAGTTCGATTTCCGCAAGCACGCCGTAGTGGTCGCTGGCTGGTTGGGCTTTGAACACCACCTGACAGGAGGTGGCGACGGCGCGAACTGGCTGGCTCACCCGCAGAGAGTCTGAGCCCCACGTTATGGCATGCCCTTCCGGGCCGTGAACCAATATGTGGTCAATCCGCCGGTGGTGGACCGGTTCAATCAACCCCGACTCGACGAACGCGGCGACGCGCGGGTTCTCGGTGGTCCAAGTGTGGCCCGGACCGCCATCCCCGGCCACGTCCCAGGCGTTCAGATAGTGAACGCTGCGCCCATCCAACACTCTGCGTCCAGCGAAAAACTGCATGCAGTCGCTGTCCGGCATCGCGTCGAAGTCCCCGGCGATTATTGAGGGGGCGTCTTGGCGCAGCGTCGACTCCAAGTCGGCGATTGCGAGCGCATCGCGGCACCGCAAGGCTTCGCCGTTCAACGGCCAGTATGGCTTGACGGCCACGAACAGAATGTTCACGCCAATCGGCAAGGGGATCACGGCGGCCAAAGCGTTGGGCGCCGGCATGGTCGGGTCGCCTGGGAGCATTGTCCCGACCACGCGGTTCGGTCGCCAGCGGCTCGCGAGGGCCGTGCCTGCCGAGGCGCCTTGGATGACATCCGAATCATGTACACCCGTCAAGTCGGTCGCGCTGAGCAAGTGTCCCAACTGGTCGTACTTGTCGTCTCGGTGGACTTCCTGGAGCGAGACCAGGTCCGGGTCAGCCGACTTGATTGCGTCCCTCAGCGCGTTCTGCCGCGAATCGTCGCCGGCGTGTCCTTCCACATTCCAGGTGAGCACCCGCAGGGTCATGGTGGCGGGTGAGCTTGGTGTTGGCGAAGTCATGGGGTCTGGCCCTTCCTTATTGGGTGGTGGTGAGTGTGGGGACGCCTTGGGCGGTCCGCGTCGGCGGTTGCGCGGGGGTCCGTGCTGGCGGCGCAGCGCCTTGGCGCCTGCCCCGCGTTGAGGCGCGCCAGCGGCGGCCGTTCCAGGTGAAGGCGGTCACCGCCGGATCGATCGTGGTCTCCAAGCAAGGTTCGAATCGAGCCACGGAGTGGCAGTACCTCGTGGCGCGGAGGGAGCCGCCGGATGCGTCAAGCTCCACAAGGGCAACGTCATGGGGGCTTTCCGCCAGCGCCGCTTGATTGAGTTGGAGGATGTTGCCGCTGATGGCGTGCGTGCGCACGTGCAGGTGGCCGGTGAGGGCCAGCACCGGGCCGGGCCAGCGCCGCAGCGCCGCCTCGACCGCGGACAAGTTGGCCAGGTCGCCGGCGTAGAGCCAGCCGCAGCCCTCGACCCGCCGCCTGACGCTCAGCACCGGGAAGTGCGACGCCCAGATCAAGAGGCCTCCGGCGCCGGATTCGGTGCCCGATGCCGTCCGGTACGGCCACGTTCGGAACGTCCCGGCGTCCACATGGCCGCCCGCGCCGTCCGCCCGCAGTTCGCCAGCGGCCAGCGTATGGCGGCCCAGGCGGGTCGCGCCGAACATCCGCAAAGGCCCGCCCGCCGCCGTCAGCGCTTCGGCCATCACCGAAGGCTCCGCCGGGCCGGGCCACGCCATGTCATGGTTCCCGGCCACCACATAGACCGGTCGGGCAAGAGCCGCGAGCCGCCGCGCGGCCTGGGCGTAGATTTCCGGGTCGGGGCGGTCGGCCAGGTCGCCCAGCACAAGCGCGGCGTGGACCCGTGAATCCAGCCAGTCGAGCGCCAAGTCCAGGAGGTCGAAGGCTTTGCCCAAGTGGATCGGGTTGTTCCACATTGCGGGGGGCGACCCGGCTGCGGCCAGGTGCAGGTCGGTCAGCACGCCGAGGCGCAGGAGGTCCCCGCCATCTTCTTTGGCTGGGGAGGGAGCGCGGACGGTGGTGGACATGGGAGCCTCAGAGCCTGTGTTCCACGATCACGTCTTGGGTGCGCTTGACCGTCTGGGCGGTGCCGGGGTTCTCAACCACCACGAGCGAGAAGAGGGCGTCCAGAATGGACAAATGGACCAGGCGGCTGGAGAGGGCCTCAATTCGGTGCGCGGTCTCGCGGGAGCCGCCCACCACGACGAGCTCCGCCAACTCGGTGAGGGGCGAGCGGGCGAAACTGGTGACCGCTGCGGTCTGGGCGCCGGCCTCGCGCGCGGCCCGCATCGCGGCCAGCGTCTCGAAGGTGGAACCCGTGTGGCTGATCGCCAGACAGAGGTCTTGGGGTCCGGTCAGCGCGGCGGCGACATGCTGGGCGTGCGGGTCTGGCAGGTGCATGGCGCAGAGCCCGGCGGTGGTCAGCCGGTAGGCGGCGTCCTGGGCCAACGGGGCGGAGGTGCCGACCGCGACCAGGAGAATGCGCCGGGCGCGCGCCGCCGCGGAGGCGATCCGCTCCAAGACCTCGCCGTCAACGGAGCGGCTGGCCTCGATCAGGGCCTCGGCGCCGCCCCGCAGCACCTTGACGGTGATGTCGCGGTAGCCGTCGCCCGCGTCCACCGGTTCCGGCAGGCGTTGATCCTGTCCCAGGACCTCGCCCGCCAGTCTCAGCTTGAGTTCTTGGAAGCCGCGAAGGCCGAGGCTCTGGGAGAAGCGGACCACCGTGGCCGGCGACACGCCGACCGCCTGGGCGGTCTCGGTGACGGAGAGGCGAAGCACGTCGCCAGGCTGGTGGAGAACCCAACGCCCAACCCGCTGCTCGGCTTGCGTCATGGTCTGGACGGCGGCCCGGATCGCCTCCATGATGCCGCCGTCGAGGGCTTGGGGGCCCGGTTGGGCTGCGGGGACCGGCTGGGCCTTGGGCGCCGCCGGGAGCGTGTCGACTGTCACGTCCACGAAGCTATTGGTCGTGGGTGAACGGCGGGGAAACTGCGGGCCAACGCCCGGCGAACGTTGAAAGAACTTTTCGGTCGCCCTGGTCGGGTGAGGGATGGTTTCACGGCGGGCTGGTAGGCGGGCGGACGGCATCGGGCACCGGGAAAAACCCGAATAACGCATCACGAGCGTAGCGAAAACTGCGTGCTGACCAGCTATTTTGGCGGAATCTTGTGAAAATCTGGGGTTGATTCATGGGGTAAGTTGGATGCACGGCGTATGCCTAGTTTCATGTTCGTACACGAGTGGCGCCTGGAGGTTCTGAGTGAGTTCAGGGATTCAAGAGCGGTCTGACATCGATCAGATCCCGGTGGCGAAACGGCCCGCCACCTCGCCGCCGCCCCGTCCGCAGACGTGGGTGCTGAAAGTCATCATGGCCACCACAGGATCGATCTTCGTCCTGTTCCTACTGTTTCACCTGGCGGGGAACCTCAAGGTCTACCTGCCTGACGACCCGCAGGGGCACTTCAACGAGTACGCCCACTGGCTGAGGACCTTGCTCAACCCGCTGCTGCCGGGCTCGACCTTCCTGTGGGCGTTCCGCGCCGTCATGGCGCTCGCGCTCTGCCTGCACGTCTACTCCGGCCTGACGCTGTGGATCAGGGCGCACCGGCTGCGGGGACGGCACGCCCGCAAGGTGCACGCCACCAAGCACCACCTGACCGGTCGGACCATGTTGTGGTCCGGGCTGATCATCCTGTGCTTCATCATCTTCCACCTGCTGGATCTGACCATAGGGCGGGTGGTGGACTCGAAGGAGTTCTCCACGAGGCCCACCTACACCCTTGAGGGCGGGGAGGTGGTGGCAGACGCCTATTCGAACCTGGTCCACTCCTTCCAGCGGCCGTCCGTCGCCGTCTTCTACGTGGTGGTGATGGTCGTGATCGCGTTCCACCTCAGCCACGGCATCTGGTCCATCATCAACGACTTCGGCGCCACCGCCCACCGGACCCGGTTGGTCTTCCTCTTCCTGGCGGACCTGGTGGCGCTGATCATTGTGATCGGCAACGCCTCCATTCCGTTGGCGGTCCTGGCGGGAGGGATAACGCTATGAACGCCACACCGGACACACCCGTTAGCGAGCAGAAAGGCGCCCAAGTGGCCACTGAGATCGACCGGCTCCGGGTAGTGGGCAAGCCGCTGGACGGCCACCTGCCGGACGTCCACCCGCGCGACGCCTGGACCGACCGCAAACTGCACTACAACCTGGTCAACCCCAACAACCGGCGCAAGTTCAAGGTGATCGTGGTCGGCACCGGCCTGTCGGGGGCGGGCGCCGCCGCCGCGCTGGGCGAACTGGGCTACGACGTGGACGTGTTCTCATTCCACGACGTGCCGCGGCGCGCCCACTCGATCGCCGCGCAGGGCGGCATCAACTCGCCGCGCGCCCGCAAGGTCGACAACGACTCCATCGACCGGTTCGTCAAGGACACGGTCAAGGGCGGCGACTACCGCGGCCGCGAGGAGGACGCCTACCGCCTGGGCGAAGAGGGCATCCGCGTGATCAACCACATGCAGGCGATCGGCGCGGCGTTCGCCCGCGAGTACGGCGGCCAGTTGGCCACCCGCTCGTTCGGCGGCGTCCAGGTGTCCCGCACCTACTACACCAGGGGCCAGACCGGCCAACAGCTGGAATTGGCGGCCGCCCACGCGCTGTCGCGCCAGGTGGCGGCCGGGACGTGCAAACTGCACTCCCGCCAGGAGATGCTGGACCTGATCGTCAAAGACGGCCGCGCCCAGGGGATTGTGGTGCGCGACCTGGTCACCGGCAAGGTCAGGGCGCAGACCGCGCACGCGGTGATCCTGTGCACCGGCGGCTACGGCAACATCTACTACAAGGCCACGTTGGCGAAGAACTCCAACGCCACGGCGATTTGGCGGGCCTACAAGCGCGGCGCGTACTTCGCCAACCCGTGCTTTGTGCAGATCCACCCGACCGCCCTGCCGCTCATGTCGAAGTGGCAGTCGAAGAAGACGCTCATGTCGGAGTCGCTCCGCAACGACGGCCGCATTTGGGCGCCGCGCAAGAAGCAAGACGACCGCGACCCGAACACCATCCCCGAAGAGGAGCGCTTCTACTTCCTGGAAGAGCGCTACCCCGCCTTCGGCAACCTGGTGCCCCGCGACGTGGCGTCCCGGAACATCCGCGAGCGGATCGACGCCGGCTACGGCGTTGGCCCCCTGCACAACGCGGTCTACCTGGACTTCCGCACCGGCATTGAGCGCCTGGGCGTCAAACTCATCCGCGAGCGCTACTCGAACCTGTTCAACATGTACGAGGAGCTGACCGGCGAAGACCCGTACAAGACCCCCATGCGGATCGCCCCGTCGGTCCACTTCACCATGGGCGGGCTGTGGACGGATTACGACCAGATGACCTCCATTCCGGGGCTGTTCATTGGCGGCGAGGCGGGTTGGGCCTATCACGGCGCGAACCGCCTGGGTGCCAACTCGCTCCTGTCCGGTTGCGTGGACGGCTGGTTCACCTTGCCCTACGCCGTGCCGAACTACCTGGCCGGGCTGTTGGGCCAGGCCGCGCTAGACCCAGGCGACCAGGCGGTCAGGGACACCGTTAAGTACGTGCAAGACGGGATTGACCACCTGCTCAGCATTGACGGCACCTATGGGCCGGACCACTTCCACGAGCAGCTCGGCGCCATCTTGGACCGGTACGCATCGGTCTCCCGCGACCCGGAAGGGCTGGCCACCGCGATCGGGGAAATCCGCAAGCTGCGGGAGGAGTTCTGGCGGGACGTCAAAGTGGTCGGCGAAGGCGACCGGCTCAACCAGGAACTGGAAACGGCCGGCCGCGTGGCGGACTACCTCGAACTGGGCGAACTGCTGTGCATTGACGCCTTGGACCGCGACGAATCGGCGGGCGCGCACTTCCGCACCGACCACGAGATCGACGGGGAAGCCAAGCGCGACGACGAGGACTGGTGCTTCTGCTCCGCCTGGGAGTACCCCGGCGACCCGAGCGCGAGGCCCATCCGCAACTTCGAACCTCTGACCTTCCGGGCCGTGCCCCTCCAGCAAAGGAACTACAAGTGAGACTGATCCTTGAAGTGTGGCGTCAGGACGGCCCTGATGCCGAAGGAAGCTTCGAAACCCACGAGATCAACGACGCGACGCCGGAAATGTCGCTTCTGGAGTTGCTCGACCGCCTGAATCATCAGCTGGTCGAGGACGACCAGGACCCGGTCGCCTTCGAGTCCGACTGCCGCGAAGGGATTTGCGGCACCTGCGGGCTGGACGTCAACGGGGTCCCGCATGGTCCGGAGGACAACGTGCCGGCTTGCGGCCAGCACGTCCGCTCCTTCTCGGACGGCCAGACGGTCCGCTTCACGCCGTTCAGGGCGAAGTCCTTCCCGGTGGTCCGCGACTTGATTGTGGACCGGACCGGCCTGGACCGGATCATCCAGGCAGGCGGCACCATCTCGGTTGACGCCGGCACGGCCCCGGACGCGGACACCCTGCTGGTGACGCATGACGACGCGGAGCGGGCGCTCGACTTCGCCGCGTGCATCGGCTGCGGCGCGTGCGTGTCGGCCTGCCCGAACGGCGCGGCGTACCTGTACACCGGAGCGAAGCTGTCCCACCTGGCCCTGATCCCGCACGGCAAGGAGGAACGCGCCAAGCGGGCCCGTTCAATGATCACGCAGATGCAGCACGAGTTCGGCCCTTGCTCGCAGATCGGCGAATGCGCGCTGGCCTGCCCGGCGAACATTCCGCTGGTGGCGATCGCGGCGGTCAACCGCGAGCGCCTGCGGGCCGGCTTCAAGAAGGGCAAGCCCAACTAACCCGCCAACAACAAGGCGCCCGGTGCCGCGGGGCCGCCAACGTGACCGAGGTCGCGGAGGCGCCCACACGGCATCGGGCACCCGTCGTTAACCTCCAAAAACGCCCACGACTGTCCCCACCATTCAAACCGGGGACGGTCATTTCTTTGAACGACGGGGACACACATGAAGCGGCGGGGGCGCGGGGCCCGGTGAGGTTCCCACCACAGGCGGATGAACCGGGGGCCGTGCTCACGTACTCTGTATCCCGTGGTTAAGCGAGCGCTGCGCATGGGCGGCAAATGGACGGTCGGCCTGGCCGGCTTCATGGTGATTTCGCTGGCGTGCGGGGTTCTCGCGTCGGCGCTGTTCCTCCCGGTCGTGGCGATCGCCGACGTGGCGACGGACACCGGGACCAAGGTGCTGGACGCGGTGCCCGCGGAACTTCAAATGCCGGAACTGTCGCAACGCTCCTACATGTACGCCTCAGACGGCACCACTCTGCTCGCCACGTTCTACGCCCAAAACCGCGTGGTGGTGGGCCTGGACGACATCTCCGAGCCGATGCAGCACGCCGTGATCGCCTTGGAGGACCGGCGCTTCTATGAGCATTCGGGCGTGGACGTCCAAGGCATGGCCAGGGCGTTCATCAACAACTCGGTCAACGAGGACGACGTCCAAGGCGCCTCGACCCTGACCCAGCAGTTCGTCAAGAACTCCCTCATCCAAAAGGCGGCGCTGGAGGGCGACGAGGAAGCCGCCGACGCGGCCATCGAGGTCAATTACGGCCGCAAGCTCCGCGAGGCCAAGATGGCCGTCGAACTGGAAAAGAAGTACGGCAAGGACAGGATCCTCGAGGGCTACCTGAACATCGCGCAGTTCGGCCCGTCGCTCTACGGCGTGGAGGCGGCCGCGAACTACTACTTCGGCGTCAGCGCCAAGGACCTGACCCCCGTCCAAGCGGCCACGATCGCGGCGATCACCCAAAAGCCGAACGGCCTGGACCCGGAGCAGTTCCCGGAGGCGAACAAGCCTCGCCGGGACGACGCGCTGCGCGCCATGCTCCGCGACAAGTACATCACGCAGGCGGAATTCGACGAGGCGATCGCCGTCGACGTGACCGAATCGCTCGACATCCACCCGACCCCCGCCAGCTGCGACGCCGCGGACGCGCTGAACGCCGGGTTCTTCTGCGACTACGTGGTGGCGGAACTGCTCCGCTCGGAGGCGTTCGGAGAGGATTCCGAGACGCGGGGCGCCTTGCTGCAACGGGGCGGCCTCCACATCACCACGACAATCGACTTGAAGATGCAGAACGACGCGATGAACGCGATCGAGACCAAGGTGCCAATGGGGGACCCTTCGGGGGTCGCGCAAGCCTTGACCGCGGTTGAGCCCGGCACCGGCGAGATCAAAGCGATGGCCCAAAACCGCCACTACAAAGGCGGCCAGACGGACGATGCGACCACGACCGCCGTCAACTACAACGTGGACCTCAAGTACGGCGGCTCCTCCGGTTTCCAGCCCGGATCGACCTTCAAGCCCTTCATCTTGGCGCAGTGGCTGACCGCCGGCCACGCGTTGCGGGAGACGTTCGACGGCTCGAAGAACCACTACGTCAAGGACCGCTGGCCGGCCAAATGCATGGACGGCGGGACGGTCTGGGTCGAGGACTGGCCGGTGTCAGGCGGCGCCAGGAAGAACAACACCGCGCTCCAGGCGACCATTAGCTCAATGAACGCCTCCTACGCGGCCATGCTGCGCAAACTCGATCTGTGCGAGGTCCGCGACCTGGTCGCGGCGATGGGCGTGCAGCGGGCGGACGGCAACGAGTGGCAGGTGCTCCCCTCAATGGTCTTGGGGTCCAACGAGGTCTCCCCGCTGTCCATGGCGGGCGCGTACGCCACCTTCGCCTCGGGCGGCATCTACTGTCCCCCAACCTCGATCAAGTCGGTGACGGACGCCTCCGGCGAGGAAATCGCGCTCCCGGAACGGGAATGCCGCCGGGTCCTTGACGAAGGGGTGGCCAACGCCGTCAGCTTCGCCTTGCGGTCTGCGGTCGCCGGCGGCACGGGCACGGCCGCGAGGATCACGGACGGCCGTCAAACGGCGGGCAAGACCGGCACCACGGATGATTCGAAGGCCGCCTGGTTCTGCGGCTACACCCCGCAGTTGGCGGCGGCGATCTGGGCTGGCTACCCCGGAGAGCAGAAGGTCCTGCGGGGCACGATCGGCGGCCGGTACTACTCCGGAGCGTTCGGCGGCGACCTGTCGGCCCCCGTTTTCAGCCACTTCATGTCCAACGTGCTGGAAGGCACGGAGAAGCTGACGTTCGGCCCGGTCCCGAAGAAGCTCGACGTGGGCAACCCCATCCGGGTGCCGTCGGTGCTCGGACTCAGCCCCAAGGACGCCAAGAAGAAGCTGGAAACCGAGAACTTCAAGGTCGAAGTCGCCAAAGAAAAGGTCGCCTCCGACAAATACGCGGCCGGCACCGTCGCGGAGCAGGACCCCTCCAGTTGGTCCTACCCCGGCAACACGATCACCCTGAAGCTGTCTTCCGGCCCGCCGCCCAAGCCCGCGGCGTCTTCCCCGGCCCCGGCCCGCGGTTAGAACGGCCGGGTTACCCGGCCCGCCGCAGACGTTGGGTCGCCTCTTGCAGGTGCCCGATGCCGTCCGCCAACGCCGCGTCGTCAATGTCCCGGTGGGTGACCAGCCGGACGGCCGGCCCCATGGTCAGACAGCCGACCCCCGCCTCCTGCCACGCCTTCGCGAGCTGAGTCGCCGTGAAGCCTGCGTCCGGGCCTGGTTCGGCCATCACTATGTTGGTGGGCGGCTCCTCGGCCACCAGTCCCAGGTCCCGCAGGGCGCTCGCCAATTCGGCCGCCCGCCGCCGGTCCTCGTCAATGCGGGGCAGCTCCTCCTCCAAAGCCACCAGCGCGGCCGCCGCCAGCACCCCGGATTGGCGGAGCCCGCCGCCGAAGGCTTTGCGCCAGCGCCGGGCGCGCTCAACGAACGCGCGCGAGGCGCAAAGCATTGAGCCGACCGGCGCGCCCAGGCCCTTCGAGAAGCAGACGCTGACCGTGTCTGGTTGGCCCAAAGCCTCGGCGGGGCTGACGCACTGGGCGGCGGCGGCGTGCCAAAGGCGGGCGCCGTCAACGTGGACGGCCCACCCGGCTTGGTGGACGGCATCGTACAACTGGCGGGCCAAACGCCAAGGGATGAAGTGGCCGCCGGCGTGGTTGTGGGTGTTCTCCAGGCAGACCAGGCGCGTGATCAACTCGTAGTAGGCGGGTTGGGCGGACTCCTCCGCGGCGATGGCCTGAATATCGGCCGGGGCGGGCACCCCCGGGGCGTAGGACCAGGGGAGCTCCAGGGGGATGCCGCCCGCGATCCAGGCGGCGGTGCCCAACTCGTGAGACAGCACGTGGGCGTGCCTGGGCGCCAGGAAGCGTTCGCCGCGGCCCAGGTGCGTGGTCAACGCGACCAGGTTGGACATGGAGCCGGACGGCATGAAAAGACCCGCTTCCTGTCCCAACAGCGCCGCTGTGCGGGCTTCCAGTTCGGCAACGGTGGGATCGCGGTCAATCACGTCGTCGCCGGTGGGGGCGGCCGCCATCGCGCGGCGCATCGATTCGGAGGGCTGGGTGACCGTGTCGGATCGGAAATCGACTTTGATAGCCATGCATCAGTTATATCGCCCCGGTGAAGGACCCGGCGCGGGCGCGGATTACGTAGACTAGCCGATTGTGATCTTCCGCTCCATCGCCGACTCGAGGCCGTATCCGGATCACGGATTCGTGTCCTCGCGGCAATGGTCGCGGGTTCCACCCCGCCAGGTGCGCCTCGCCGAGTTAATCACCACCAAGTCGACGCTGGACTTGGCCAGCTTGCTGTCCGAGGATTCGACCTTCTACGGGGACCTGTTCGCCCACGTGGTCTACTGGCAGGGCGCCTACTATCTGGAGGACGGGCTGCACCGGGCGGTGCGGGCGGCCTTGCGGGGCCGGGGCACCCTGCACGCGCGGGTGCTGAACCTGGACGAGTTGGAAACCGGGCCGGCAGACGGAGGTCAGGCCGATGGCTCCTAGCACCCCGGAGTCGCGCCGCCAGCATCTGCGCTGGCGCCAGGCGACCATCTATTCGTTGCTGGTCGGCGGGCTGATCGTGGTGGCGGCCTGGGCGATCGGCATGTGGACGGGCCAACTGCAGCCCATGTTCAACGACGATTTCAAGTACAAGCCCACCGAAAGCCCCCAGGCGCAGATGGCGCCCTGCCCGGTCGGGGCCGGCGCGACCTATCCGGCCGTGACCGCGGTCACCGTCAAGGTTCTGAACGGCACCAACAAGGACGGCTTGGCCGGCAACACCGCCCAGGCCTTGGCCGCCCAGGGCTTCCCCGGACCCGCGACGGGCAACGCCCTGCCCTATGAGGGCGTCGCCAGGCTGGTGGCCGGAGGCGAAGGCGTCAACCAGGCCTACACGCTCCTGGAATTCTTCCCCGAGGGGACCATCATCACGATCGACCGGCGCGAGGGCACCTTGGTGGACGCGATCCTCGGCTCCGAGTTCGTCTCGCTCCGAGCCCCCGAGGAGATCGGCTTCGACCCGGCCGCGACGATTGAGCCGCTGCCCTCCTGCCGCCAACTTGATGAGATCCTGAGCCAGGGCGCCGAAGGCGACTGATGGGGGCCGCTGCCCTTCCCACGCCGCCGCCACCCTGCCACCCGGCAGATCCCGCGCCCGCCGTGCCTCCGCCGCATGTCCCCGCAGTTCCTTTCCCGCAACCTCACCTGGCGGCTGTCCGTTTCTCCCCGAAGCGGGGGTTTTCGGCTCGCTTCGGGGAGAAACGGACAGGTCTGGGTTGGGCTCGTTAACGGTCTGGCACGCTGACCTGGGACGATGCCGTGTTGCCGGTTGGCGGCATCGGGCGCGGTTGTCCGTTTCTCCCCGAAGCGGGGGTTTTCGGCTAGCTTCGGGGAGAAACGGACAGGCGTGGGTTGGGCGCGTTGACGGTCTGGTCCGCTGACGTGCGACGATGCCGTAGGGCGGGTTGGCGGCATCGGGCGTGGTTGTCCGTTTCTCCCTGAAGCGGGGGTTTTCGGCTCGCTTCGGGGAGAAACGGACAGGGGCCCAGCCGACGCGTGGATGAAGGACTCTGATCACGCCGGCAGGCGCGCCGTGGAGGCGCGGCGGACCACGCGGACGGCGTGCTCGACCTGGGTATTGGCCGGTGCCGTTCCGGCCACTATGTCGAACAGGAGACGGGCGCAGGTGGCGCCTGCCTCACGTGGGCGCACGTCGATCGCGGTGATCGGCGGGTTGTGCATTTCCAAGCGGTCGGAGTCGACGCAGGCTGCGACGGCAAGGGTGCGCCCTATTTCGTGGCCGGCCAGAGCCAAGACCGAGGCGATTTCGACGGCTGAGCCGTCCGGGCCGCAGACCAACGCGTCAATGTCAGGATGCCTGGCGAGCAGGTCGGCCGCAGTTTCGCGCATCTGTGCCCAAGTCGCCTCATAGGGCAGAGTCGCCGTCAGCGGCTCGCAGCGGCGGTCGCGGCACCATTCGGTGTATCCCAATGCCACCTGGCGGGACCATTCGACGGTTCCCTCGCAGGCCAATAGGGCAGGCCGACGGGCGCCGCTGGCGGCCACCTCGTCCATCAACTCGTGAATTGCCTCGCGGTGGCGCGACCAAACCAGGCCGTCCGGCGCTGGTCCCTCCGGCACCGGTTCGCAGGTAACGACGGTGATCGGCGAGCCTGCCAGGGCGGCGATGAAGGGGTCGTCAACGCGAGGGTCGGAAATGAGCAGGCCGTCGGCGCGCAACGGCCTGAGGCCTGCGCGTGCGGACAGATCGGCGACGATCGCCAGGTCGTAGTCGTGGCGGGTCGCTTCGGCCAGTGCGCCGAAGGCGAAGGACATGTAGTAGCTGGAACGGTTGAGCGCCTCTGGCAGCGCCAAGGCGATGACTCCGGTGGAGGTTCCACGCAGGTGCCGGGCCGCGCTGTTCGGCACATACCCCAATTCGGTGGTGGCTTGAGCCACTCGCTCGCGGGTTCGAGGCGCGACCCGACCTCGGCCGGTCAAGGCGTCCGAAGCGGTGGTAACGCTGACTCCCGCGCGTTGGGCGACGTCAACGAGGGTCGCGCGGCGGGGGCGTGACATGGCCCAAGTGTACTGCGTGTTAATTCTGTGTTGCCATTCGCCGTTTGTTCTTCCTTTTGCCCCCGCGATGTGGTTAGCATCAGACCTGTGCCGGAACGTTCCGGCTCCAGTTAGCACCAACTATGCCTCAAGAGGAGCCCCATATGAGCCATCCACGAGCCCTCGTCGCCTTTGGCGCGGCAGGCGCAGTCGCCATCGCCTTGGTCTCTGGCTGCTCCGGTCCAAGCGAACCGAACCCCAGTGGGTCCGGTGCCACGATCACGACGCCTGGTGCCGAAGAGCCATTCATCGCTCGAGTCGATCCCAAGGCTCCTTCAGGCGGACAGCTAACCGTTCAGTTAGATTACGACGCCGCCGAACTTGGCGGCCTCGACCCGGCCGCAGCGACCGTGGCACGGGCGTGGATGATTGAAGGTCTGGTCTACGAAACCCTTGTGAACATCGATGAAAGCCTTTCCCCGGTGCCGGGACTGGCGCTCTCTTGGTCAAGGCCAGATGATGTCACCTACGTTTTTCAGCTTGACCCGGCCGCGACTTTTTCCAACGGCCGGACCATGACCGCGGAAGATGTGGTCGGCAGTCTTGACCGTCTCCGCAACAGCGAAAACGTCTGGGCAGCCCAACTCGGGCCGATCACCTCGGTCAGTGTGACCGGTGAGCATGAGGTCACGGTGGTCCTGGCGAGTCCCTACACGCCATTCCTGCCGGCGCTGGCCAACACCCCGGCGGCAGTTCTCCCGATCGCGGAGTTGGAGGCTGGCGAATTCGACCCGGTCACCGAAATGCTGGGGACCGGCCCCTTCGTTGTGGATGAGCACCGCCAGGACGAATACTGGGATTTCTCGCTCAATCCGCATTACGCAGACGAATTGGGCGTCTCCTCGCTGCGCCTAGACATCGTTGCCGAGGAGACCGCGCGGGTAGCGAGTTTGAAGAACGGCAATTCGGACCTGTCCATCTTCAACTCCGTGGATTCGGTGGGCGAACTGTCGGCCGCCGGCCTGACTTCGGCAGCGCAGCGGAACACCGACTTCTACTATCTGGTGGTCAACTCGCGTTCGTCCAACGAGAAACTCGCAGACCCGGCGGTTCGGGCCGCCGTCAACGCCGCCGTAGACCGCGATCAACTGAACGAACTGGTCTTCAACAACCAGTCCGGTGCCACAGGCGTGACCCCGGCCTCGTTGCCGGACGCCTGCGATCCGGCCGAGTTGCCATCCGCACGGGCGGACATTGAAGGCGCCAAAGCGGTGATCGACGCAATCGGCGGTCTGGACGTGAACCTGATCGTATACACGGATGAGCCGGTGCTTGCGGAAATGGCCCAGGTGATGCAGCAACAGTTAACGCGAATCGGGGTGACTACGAAGATCGAGCAATACGACTTCGCGACCTACTCCGCCAAGGTTTACGGGGACCCGTCCGATTTCGATTTGGCTTTGAACTGGTACGCCGGGTACGCCGATCCTTCCATGGTGACCCGCTGGTGGAGCCCTGACCTGGCTGGATTCTCCAGCGTCTTCATGCGCGGGTCGGACGAACTGGATCGACTGATCGAGGCCGGGGCCGCTACTCCGTCCGGCGAGGCTCGTGCTCAAGTCCTGACCGACCTCTGCGTCGAGGCTGATGAGGGATCGGAGATGATCGCGCTGCTTGCACGCCCAGCAATCCTCGGTTGGAACGCCGGTGCCGTCAGCCCCACGTTGGCGGCTCGTGAAGGCTACGGAAACTTCTTGCGCCACATTGCGGAATACCGGGCGAGCTAGCGGCGCGGGCTCGGGGACGAACATGTCGGCGGCGATTACGGTGTTCAAGCGCGTGGGACTCGCGTTGGGCACACTGGTGGCGTCGACAATGGTCGTCTTCGGGGCGATGCGCCTGCTGCCGGGGAATTACGCCGACTTGATACTGGGGCCTTTCGCTTCGGACGCCGCCAAAGCCGAGGCAACCGCCCGACTGGGGCTGGACCAGTCCGTGGCGGTGCAGTATTGGCGCTGGCTCACCGCTTTGGCGCGTGGCGATTTCGGCACGTCTTTTGTCAGTGGCACGCCGATCGCCGAAGAACTGGCCCTGCGACTGCCCGTTACGATCGCAATAGCCTGCGGAGCAGGGCTGGCGGCGGTCGTGCTGGGGACCGGGTTGGGTTTGATCAGCGCGGTCCACGCCCGCGGCGGCGCTGGAGGTGCCGGGGGCCGCTTGCTCAGCGCCCTGGGCATCTCGATCCCCGAGTTCGTGTTGGGCGGCGTGGTGGTCTACGCGGTGTCAAGCCTGGGGATCGGGTCGTTGGTCGGAGCGTTCGCTGCACCGGGCCAGGACTGGCAGGCCTTCGCGCTGTCAATGATCCTGCCGACTGCGGTGCTCTCCGTTTTCTGCGTTTCCGCAACTGCCCGCACCACGCGCGATGCCGTGCTCTCAGTCTTGGTCGAACCGCACGTCACCGCTTCGGTCTCGCGAGGGGAGACTCCTTGGTTCATCATCCGCCATCACGTCATGCGCAACGCCTCAATTCCGGTGCTGACTCAAACTGCCACCATTGTGGCGGGCATGCTCGGCGGCGCCGTCATCGTGGAGTCCGTCTTCGACGTTCCCGGTGTGGGCTCCTACCTGGTCCAGGCTTTGGGTCGGCGCGATTATGGGGTGGTGCAAGCTGGCGTGGTGCTGGCGGCGGCTGTCTTCTTGGCCTCAGGGCTGATTGCGGATCTCGCCGCGCTGGCTATCGATCCGAGGCTGCGGTCTTCTGGGCGTGGGAGCAGGCGGTGAGGGCGCGGCGGCGGCCAGACGTGTTGATGATTTGCGCCGCGTCGACGCTGGCGATCATGGTGATCGCCACCGTTGCCTGGAAGGTGGCGGGGTTCGGCGGTTCCGCTGAGGAGACTGTCGGCCCGCGCCTGCAACCGCCGTCCGCGGCTTGGCCGTTGGGCACCGACACTTTGGGTCGTTCTTTGATGCCGCGAGTGCTTGAGGGAATCGGCACCACTCTGGTGCTCTGCGCGACTGCGGTGGCGGTGTCTGCGGTGTTGAGCGTACTGCTGGGGATGCTGGCCGGGTACTTGGGTGGAGCTGTCAGCGAGGGAGTCTCCCGGTTGGTGGATCTGGTGTATGCCTTTCCGGCGCTGGTGCTCGCGATCCTGGTCTCGGCGGTGCTGGGCCCCGGCCGCAAAGCGGCTATCATCGCGATCGTCTTCATCACCATCCCGCTGATGACGCGGATGGTGCGAGCCGCCTCCCGAAGCGTGGCCGGGAGGGACTTCGTGACCGTGGCCCGGATAGCAGGAGTCTCAACCCCGCGCATTCTGGCCACCCACATCGCCCCCAACATTGCCGGCACAATCGCAATTCAAGTGAGTTACGCCCTGTCTGTGGCGATCCTCGTTGAGGGCGGATTGAGTTTCCTGGGGTACGGGGTTCAGGTGCCCTCGGCTTCGCTCGGGTCGCTGGTTGGCAACGGAATGGGGCAGCTCACCACGGCGCCTTGGCTGGTGATTGCCCCGGGAACCGCCCTGGTGGCTTCGATTGTGTCGATCAACGTGATCGGGGACGCCCTCTGCGACCGGTTCGAACCGCGTCAGACCAGGGAGTTGTCGTGATTGGCGCGCCTCGCGCGACAGGGCACGCCGCCTGTTGCGGGAGCGGTCATGGGTAACGCCGTCGAAGTCCGAGGCCTGCGGCTGGACTACGTCAACGGCCAACGCCGCGTCCGGGCCCTGGACGGAGTTGATCTGACACTAGAGCGGGGAAGGGCCGTGGCGATCGTTGGGGAATCCGGTGCCGGCAAATCGACCTTGGCGGCGGTGATCGGGCGTCTGGAGCCACGGGGCGCCGAACTGGTCGAGGGCCTGGTCCGTGTGGCGGATCTCGACGTGTTCGCGCTGGATCCGGGTGCGAGGCGTCGGTTCCGCCGTGAGCACGTGGGATACGTTCCACAGGACCCCATCGCCGCGCTTGATCCGACCATGCGGATAGGACGGCAACTGGCGCTGGCCCTCAAACTCCACAATTTGCCAGCAAGTCCGGAATGCTGCGGTGCGATGTTGGCAGAAGTGGCCATGGCCGACCCGCAGCGAGTGGCACGGCTCTATCCGCTGGGCCTGTCCGGCGGCATGGCACAGCGGGTGGCCATTGCCCTGGCGCTGATCGGCAAACCGCAGGTGGTCATCGCAGACGAGCCGACGGCGGCTCTCGACGCCAGCGTCCGCGAGGAGGTCATAACCCTGTTGTTCCGTAAGGCGCGGGAGATCAATGCGGGCATCCTCTGGCTCAGCCACGACTTGCGGGCGGTGACGCGCTGGTGCGACGACGTGGCTGTCATGCGCCGGGGTCGGGTGGTGGAACACGGCCCAGCCGCCCGCGTCCTGACTGATCCCTCCCACCCGTACACCCGCCACCTGGTGGATTCTGATCCTGCCCGAATCAAGCCTGGCCAGAAGCTCGAAGCACTTCGAGGGCCGTTTAGCGACGAGTCTGCGGATGAAGATCCCGATCCATGCGTTGAGGAGGGCGGCCACCCGTGAGCACAGTCGAGCCCGTCCCCAGGTCCGCCCCGGTAATCGAGTTGAAGGACGTGAGCGTGGCCTTCACTAGCGGCCATGGCCGCCGCCGGCGCGTTCTGAAGGCGATGGACCGAGTCAACTTGGCCATCCATGCGGGCGAGACGCTCGGCTTGGTCGGCGAATCTGGTTCCGGGAAAACCACCACCGCCCAGGTTGCCTTGGGGCTGCGGCGCTGGGATTCGGGAACCGTCACCTTCGCCGGAGAACCCCTCACCCGCCGCCTCCGTGACCGGGCCGGACGGGTGGCGGCCGTCTTCCAACACCCGCTGTGGTCACTCGACCCGAAGCACAGCGCCCTCGAAGCCGTCTGCGAACCGCTTCACGTGACGGCTCGCGGCTTGCCAGCGGCAACGCGGCGAGAGCGGGCGGCGGCCATGTTGCGAGACGTGGGCCTGGGTGAGGACTACGCTCAACGCCGTCCGCACGAGTTGTCAGGCGGCCAGCGTCAACGGGTCTCGATTGCCCGCGCCCTGGTCACAAACCCTGAGTTCATAGTCTTTGATGAGGCTGTCAGTGCCCTCGACGTCTCGGTGCAGGCCCAGATCCTGGCCCTGCTCACCGCCTTGCAGAGCCAACATTCGTTTGCCGCCCTGTTTATCTCTCACGACTTGGCTGCTGTGCGTTATGTGTCCCATCACGTCGCCGTCATGGTCCAAGGCCGGATCGTAGAGCAGTCCGACACCCAAACGTTTTACGCCGGAGCGGCCCATCCCTACTCGAAGCAACTGATTGAGGAGCTCAACCGATGACTAACCCCCCGCGCCCTGCCCCGTTCCACGTTGGCCAAGGCGGCCCGACCAACCGGACCGCGCGGCCTAGGGCCAGTTTCAGCGCCGGACGCGGAGAAGTCGTTTTCGACTTTCCGGGCGTGCGAATCGGCACGGCCGAATACGCCGAGGGTCCCACCGGGGCCACCGTCTTGGCCTTCGAACGTGCCCTGCCGACTGCTGTCGACCGGCGGGGCGGCGCCATCGGCGCGACCGGTTGCTACCCCGAGAACCACGCCATCTGCCTGGCTGGCGGGTCCGTCTACGGACTGGCTGCCGCCGCCGGCGTGGCCGAGGCGCTGCTCGAGGAGGACGGTGCTAAAACGGCCTTCGACCAACTCAAGTTGGTCAGCGGAGCGATCATCTACGACTTCTCGGTCAGGCGCAACGCGGTTTTTCCGGACGCCGCCCTGGGCGCGGCCGCCCTGGCCGCCGCTCGCGAAGGCCGCGCGTCCTTTGGGCGAGTTGGCGGGGGCATTGGAGCGTCAGTCGGCAAAGTCGATCCCGTGCGCGGCGAATTCGCTGGTCAAGGAGTCGCCTTTGAGCAGGTCGGGCCAGTCAAAGTCCTGGTGGTGAGTGTGGTCAACGCCGTCGGCGTAGTAGTCGGGCGCGACGGCCGGGTGGTGCGGGGGAATTGCGACCGTGCCACCGGACGAAGGTGCCTGCCGGTCGAAGACTGGCGTGACGGCATCGGCCGTCTGGAGCCAGTCCGCGTCAGCGGCGGCAACACGACCGTCACGGCCGTCGTGACGAACATCGCCTTGGCGCCGCCGGATTTGGCGCAGTTTGCGGCGCAAGTGCATTCCTCGATGCACCGCGCCATCCAACCGTTTCACACCGCCCTCGACGGTGACATCCTGTTCGCGGTCACCACCGAGGATGTGACCTGGTCGGCATGTCTCGGCAGTGGGTTTGAGGACCAGGCGGCTGTTTCGGTGGCACTGGGTGCCCTTGCCGGCGAGGTCGCCTGGGATGCAGTCCTGGCGGCGGTTGACTGAGCCATGCATACCTTTGCCCAGTTCACCACGGGATCAAGCCACGCGCGCCAGATCATTGCGCGCCATCCGCTGGCTTTGGTGGTCGCCGTGATCTGTGACGCCTGGCCCGAAGGCGTCCACGTCCCGGTGGTGTTCGCCAATGACGAGGCCCCGGACGCCCCTGTGGTGGGCAGCGAACTGGTCGGCCACATGGCCCGGTCGAATCCCCTTTTGACGGAATTGCGGCGTGACGGCCGGGCGCTGGCGGTGTTCACCGGGCCGGGCTGTTACGTCTCGCCAACTGCGACCGGGGTGGAGCCGGACGTTCCTACCTGGGATTACGCGGCCGTCCACGTGCGCGGCAGGGTGGCGATCGTGGACGACGAAGCCGGCTGTTTGAAGATTGTCACGCGAACGGTCGAGGCGTTCGAGGCCCTCGAACCGGTTCACTGGGACATGGCCGGTTCGCTGACGCTGTTCCGGAGGATTGTCCGCGACGCCGTTGGCTTCCGACTGCGCGTGGAGGCAATGGATGAGATGGTCAAAATGAGCCAGGACCTGGCGCCGGAAACCCGACGGCGGATCGCTCAAGCCGCGAGCGAGCGTGGGGGGGACGGCGCCGAGGTGGCGGAATGGATCAGAAGAACGGGTGGCGAACAGGCTTGAAGATACACACTTGGTCGGCTGAGGTGGGTCAAGCTGATGCCGCTGAGGCCTTCGGCGCTCACTTCGCCTCGTTAATCCAGCGCGCCGTGCGCGAATACCGGTGGCTGTTCGACGTGCTGGGCTTGGAGCCGGGGACAGTTCGGCGGCTCGCCTTGGAAGGGCTTGACGCGCTTCGAGACTGGGCACCCGACCTGGCGATGGAAGTGCAGGCCTTGGCGCGGGGCGCCGGGTTGCCTGTGGAGGACGCGGCCATGCTTTCGGCGCGGACCGAAATCCTGGCGGCGGCCTCACGGGGATCCGGCCGCGAGTGTTCGACCGCAGTGCACCTGCCGGCCGACGGATCGGCGCCGCGCACTCTCCAGACTTGGGATTGGCTCGACTGTGTATGCGGGCACGCGGCTGTTCGCCACATGGCCAGCCCCGGTCCGGGCAGGCTGGGGTTGTGGATGTTCACCGAAATGGGGCAAATCGGGAAGGTTGGGGTCAACTCCGCCGGTCTGGGCTTGCACTTCAATATCCTGAACCACGAGTCTGACTCCGGCTTGGCTGGGGTGCCGGTCCACGCCGTGGCGCGGCGCATAGTCGACACGGCCGAAGACTTGGCTGCGGCCACCGAGATCGCTGCTTCGGCGCGGGTGGCGGCATCGACGGCGATGACTGTCGCTGTGTCGGCGCGGCCCGGCCGCGCGGCTGGAGCCGTGTGCCTGGAGGTCAGCCCCGCGAAGGTCGAGGTCCTAGGACTGGAAAAGGGGGGCACCCTGGTCCATACCAACCATTTCCTGTCCCCCTCTCTGGCCTGTGGCGACATCAGCCCGCATCTAGCTGAGTCGCGCGAGCGCTTCACCGAATTGGTTGCCCGAGCAGACGGCGTCAGGGAACCGGACTCGCTCAGGCGAGTGACGGCCCTGGCCGGGCGGGACGCTGGTGGCTGTCTGACCGTCATGTCCGGTCCGGACACCCCCGCCGAGGAATTCTGGGTCACCAAGGCGACGGTCTGCCTGGAACTGGATCCTCCGGGTTTGGCCTTCTGCGAGGGCGGCCTGGCCGCAGCCAGCCCTCAGACCTGGCGCCGCATCCCGCCGGCGTCTCCCGTGTGAGCAGTGGTGGCGCGCCGCGCTGCACGGGAAACCTCGCACTGAACCCTTGGGCGCTGAATCTGCTACTTCTTCGGCGCGGGGCGGTGGATGCTGTGCCCCACTCATTTCCAACAACCCCAAACGCAGACTTCCGTGTACAGACGTTACTGAGAAGCCGACCGGGGGACCTCCCCGGCCCCGGTCGGGCTTGGGACGGTCTGGTCCGCTGACCTGCGACGATGCCGCGGGGCGGGTTGGCGGCATCGGGCGCGGTTGTCCGTTTCTCCCCGAAGCGGGGGTTTTCGGCTCGCTTCGGGGAGAAACGGACAGGCGTGGGTTGGGCGCGCCAACGGTCTGGTCCGCTGACCTGCGACGATGCCGTGTGGCCGGTTGGCGGCATCGGGCGCGGTTGTCCGTTTCTCCCCGAAGCGGGGGTTTTCGGCTAGCTTCGGGGAGAAACGGACAGGGGGCCAGCCGACGCGTGGATGAAGGACTCTGATCACGCCGGCAGGCGCGCCGTGGAGGCGCGGCGGACCACGCGGACGGCGTGCTCGACCTGGGTATTGGCCGGTGCAGTTCCGGCCACTATGTCGAACAGGAGACGGGCGCAGGTGGCGCCTGCCTCACGTGGGCGCACGTCGATCGCGGTGATCGGCGGGTTGTGCATTTCCAAGCGGTCGGAGTCGACGGGCCCTGGCGGCACAAGAAGCGCCAATCGGCGACCCGGCCGCAAAGGAAGCGCCAATGGGCGACCCGGTGGCACAAGAAACGCCAGTCGACGCCGAGTGGCGGATCCTGTAACACTTGAGCTGCCCAGCGGCGGATTCTGTGCCGTCCTTGGCCCTCCACCTCGTCGAGCGCTGGATAATGTACACCACTCGGCGAAGTGCAACTCTCTGACCAGCGCAAACGTAAGATCGCCCGGACAAAACACGCCACTCGCCGAAAGGCCCGGACATAATACGCCGCTCGGCGTGCCGGCGGCACAGGAGACGCCAGCGGGCGGCTCGGCGGCGCACCAGACGCCAGCCGACGGGTCGGCGGCATAGGGAACGCCATTCGGCGGGTCGCCTGCCCGGTGGACTTGAGGTGCCACGGGCTTCGGGCGGGTCCGTGGTGGTCGCTGGCGGGGACGTGTGGGAACTGATCCGACAAGCGCCATGGAGGGGCTCGGGGAACGTCCGGTCTTGGCGGTCAGGCGGGTCCGAAGGCGGCGCGGGCGCCGGCGCGGCGGAGCAGGGCGAGGATGGGGCGGCCGAGCGCGATCAGGGCTGCGGCGCAGGTGATCGCGCGGACGGTGTCCCAGGAGGTGGTGGAGGTGACCAGGGTGAAGACCAGGAAATGGCCCCAGTTGGCGGCCGCCGTGGCGGCCGGGTCGAACCCGATCCCGCTGGCCGCGGTTCCGGCGCCGGCCAGGGACGGCCAGAACCACAGGTTCATGAGCGCGCCGAACAGGTAGCTGGCCGCCACCCCGTAGGCGGCCAGCATGGCGATCTCGGCCCGCCCGGCGGCCCGCCTGGGGAGCAGGCCCGCGCCCGCCGCGATCCAGGCTGAGCAGGCCATCTGCATCCCCAGCCACGGCCCGACCCCGCCCGTGAGGAGCGCGGACGCGAGGAGGGACACCCCGCCCAGCGCGAACCCGAACCCCGGCCCGAACGCCCGCCCGCCCAGGATCAGCAAGAAGAAGACGGTCTCCACGCCGCCGATCCCGGAGCCGAGCGGCCGGACCGCCGCGATCGCGGCGGACAGCACGCCCAGCAGCGCCAGGGTCTTCGCGTCCATGCCGCCCTCCAGCACCTGCGCCAGGATCAGCAGCATCATGGCCGGCAG
>JAITFE010000032.1 GCA_031281585.1 Bifidobacteriaceae bacterium
TGGAGCGTTAACGAGATAACCACGTCTCCTCGGCCCGCTTCTCCTGAATCGACGATCCCCGTCGAAACCGATCAGCCCCTCTGTTTAGTTGTCACACCAGCTTAACGCCCCCGTCAACCCATTTGTTCCAGCGTTCGCCGCGCCGCTCGGGGCAAGCGGCCCCATTGCCCGATGCCGTCCGCCCAGGCGAGCGGAACACGCGGACTCCCAGCACGGCATCGGCGGCAAGCGGAACAACCCAGACCGGCCGCGACGGTCGCGGACATCGGGAGGCGGCGCCAAGATGAGAGCATGGTCCTGCTGAACGCCACCGCCGTCACCTTCGACGGGATCCTGCACGACTTGATGAGGCTGGGAGCCACTCCCGGCAACCGGATCACAACGGTGGCCGAGGTGCTGGGCGGCCCGGCGGCGCCCGCCATCGTGCCGCATAACGCGACCGTCACCATTATCGGGTTGCCAGATGACGGCGCGCAGGCGCTGGCGGCGGCCCTCGGCCGGGCGTTGGGGCGGCCGGTGTCGGTAGCCTCCCTGGTTTTGGAGGATTCCCAGACCGTGGTACCGGTCGACCTGGGGCCGCTCCAATCGGTCGCTTTCCCTCCCCCGCCCAGTTGGCGCGACACCGCGACGCCGGGCGCGCAGGATGACCTGGACGAGTTGCTGGACGCCTCGCTCCAGTTGGGCACACGGCTGCTGGAGAAGAACGGCATGGTGATCCCCTTCGCGTTCATCATCACCGCGGAGGGCAAAACGGAGGGGGTCGACGTCTATGAGGACTATCCGGACGTCAACGCGAAGCTCGCCGGACTGCGAGAGGTGTTGCGCGCCAACCGCGACTCTTACCGGGCCGCAGCTATCACTGCGGAAATGACCGTCGACGGGCGCGACGTGCTCGGCGTCACCTTAGAACACTCAGAGGGCATCCAACTCCAGGCGTATCTTCCGTTCAAGAAGTCGCCCCTGCGCGGCAAGTACTCCTACGGCGACCTGTTCGCGACCAAAGCGGACCCGGGCATCTGGGCATAGGCGCTGGCCCGAGTATCCCGGGCGGGTCGGTCGGCGGCGCCTCAGATACGGCGCCGGCGCCCGGATCAAGACGATGCCGAACGAAAGCCTCGCCGCCGCGAGCGCCGGGCATGCGGCCAGCGTTGCCGCGTGCTGGCGTCTGGGCGGCCCTCAGGCCGGCGCGGCTTGCACCAGGTCGTCCCCGTCTGCGATCCGCCCCAACAGGGGGCGGGAGGGTATGAAGAACACCTGGCCCGTCTGGATGCGGCTGACGTGCAGCAGATAGTCGCCCTTGGTGAGCATCTGGGTCAGCATGGCGCGGGTGACGTGCCACCGGCGCGAATAGCCGATGAAGTAGGTGCCGGTCTCGCCGGTGGCGAGGTCGTGGAAGGGGACGTTCATGCGGACGATCTTCTGCTCCACGCCGTCCCATTCGATCTTTGACGCGATGTTGTGGGCGTTGGGGGCCTTGTCCTCGTCTTCGAGTTCCAGGTCGGAGAACTTGCGCCGGCCCACGGCCTTTTCCTGTTCCTCGACGGTGAGCCTCCCCCACGCGCCCATGTCATGCACCCATTTCTGGGCGAACGCGTACGAGCCGCCGGCGAACAACGGGTCCTCGTCGCCAATGACGGCGTAGCCGCCGCTGTCCTGCTCGTTGGGGCCCTCGGTGCCGTCGATGAAACCGATGATGGCCCGCCCCTCGAAATAGCGGAAACCGTTGGTCCGGTCCACCGCGGTCGCGGCGGGGGCGATGAAGCCCGCCAACTGGTCCAACACCTCGTAGACCACCGCCTGCTGGTTCGCCCGCACATGCAGGAACAGGTCCGCCGCCGTCCCGGGCATGTCGAAGCCGCCCTCCGCCAAACCCGCGAAGTCCTCAAGCTCGCGCGGCTTGGCCCCGCCGGGGAAGAGGTAGTCCCAGGCCGCCGAACTGAAGCCGAACGCGCACTTCAGGGAGGCCTGCGGGCTGCGGATGCGCATTGAGTTCAGGATCGACGGGAGCCTGTCAGCCAGTTCCGCGACCGCCTCCCGTTCCGCCGCCTGGTCCTGGCGTTTCAGCGCGAAGGTCCTGAAAGCGACGCTTTCACCCGCGTCTTTGTAAACGTCCTGCGCAATCTGGTCGTCGACTGGCATAGCTCCTCCATTCACGGCTGTCCCCCAAGGCTAACGCGTGACCGGGCGGGTCAAGCGGGGCCACGCGGGCTTTGACCGCGTGCCGGGCAGGCGCCCCTTTCCTCGCCCGGGTCCTAGTTGGGGCCTTGCCGCCCGCCCCGAACCCGCCGGCGGACGCCGGCCGCCGCGCGGCGCGGCCTCAGGGGTCCAACTCGGCGAGCGACTCGGCGAACCGTCCTCGCACCATGACCGCCATGCGGCCGTCCTCCGCCCGTTCGTTCAACTGCTGCCAGGGAAACTCGGGGCCGGGCCGGTGGTAGACGAACGGGCTGACCGGGCCGGGGCCCTCCCCGTAGAGGCGGGGCGTGACGCGCACCATTGCGCCAAGGCACTTCAGGAGGCTCTGGCGGTCGCGGAGCACGTGGACCATCAGGCTGTGACGGGTCGGCATTGACACCAGTGTTCCCGCCGGGCCGGGCGCGCAGCCGACCTCGGCGAGCAGTTCATCCAAGAGCAGCACCCGGGTGGCCCCGAAGTAGTCGTCCAAGTGGCTCTCCCAGGAGTGGATGCCCTCAAGGGCGCCGTCCACCTGGGAAAGGGTGTGCGCGGGCGCGGGCCGCAGCGCCCGCAGATTCTCCAGCAGCCGGGGGTAGACCGCGTCCCAACCGCCCAGCGGCGCCAGCGTCTTGGCGGAGAACACCTGTTGCACGCTTTCGGGGGTGTCGAGGCAGGCGCGCAGCGCCAACCCCGGAGCGACGGCGGGGCCGTACCAGTCGGCCCGCGCCATCATCTCAGGCGTGAAGCTGTCCAGCGGCGTGACGCGTGGATAGAGGCTTCGCGCCAGTTCCTCGGGACCCAGCGACCCCTCCTTGACGAACGGCACCAGCGAGGACCGGACCGCCCCGGCGACCGCCTCCTCCCATTCGTTCCGGGGCAGTTGCGCAAGCGTCTGGGCCAGGTTGTCCAGGTAGTAGTCGCGCCCGTTCGAGCCGGTCAGCGACCCGTCCGAATCCACATTGCGGATCGTCACCCCGCCCGCCCGCATTCCGGCGACCCAGCGTTCGACCAGCCATCCCATGTCCGCTTCGGTCAACGGCGGCACCGCGCCGATCGCCGCGACGATCAATTGGGCCTCGCTGCCGTGGCCGCCGCCCTTCTTCCGCCTGCCAAACAGCGCCATTCGCCGAGCCTACCCCCACCCGCCCAAGCGCCAGCGCCCGATGCCGTCCGCCCGCCCCGCCGTCAGCCGGCTGGCTCGCCGCAGCGCGCCAGGGCAGTCGCCAAGATGAGGGCGACCGCCGCGATCACCATGGCCGCCATGCCGGGCCACCCGAACCAGCGCATCAGGTGGCCGCCGAACCAGCCCAGGGCGGAGGAGCCGGCGTAATAGAAGAGGTTGTAGAGGGAGGATGCCTGGGCCTTACCCTCGGTGGCGAGCGCCACGGCCCAGCTTTGCGCCACCGCGTGGGCGCCGAAGAACCCCGCCGTCAGGATCAACAGCCCCGCGATGATCACCCAGAGCGGCCCGGCCAGGGTCAACACCGCTCCGGCCAAGAACGCGGTCAGGAACGCCAGGTACACGCGGCGGCGGCCGAACCGTTCGGCCAGCGCCCCCGTCACATATGACCCGGCCGTCCCGATCAGGTACGCCATGAACAGCAAGTCGACGGCGGTGGGAGGCAATCCGTAGGGCGGCCCCTCAAGATGGAAGCCCAGGTAGTTGTACATTGCCACGAAGGCGCCCATCAGCAGGAATCCGTGGATGAACAGCAGGCGGGTGCGCGGGTTCTTGAGGTTGACCGCGACCTTGTGCACCAGCGAGCCGCGCGGGACAAAATCGCCCGCTCTGGCCCGGTGCGGGATAAAGCCGCGGGCGGGCGGCACCAGCACGGAGAACGCGACAGCGGCCGCGACGCAAAGGGCCAGGGTGGCGCCAACGCCCAGGTTCCAGTGCCCGGTCCAGTGGGCCACTGGACCGGAGACCTCGCGTCCCGCCAGTCCGCCGATCGAAGTCCCGGCCACGTAGGTCGCGGCCGCGCGGGCGGCGTGGGCCCGGTGCACCTCTTCGTTGACGTAGGCCATGGCGACGGCGGGCACGCCGCCCAAGGCGCAGCCTTCCAGCAGGCGGAACGCCACCACGAGCTCGAAGCGGGGGCTGAGGAGGGCGGCCAGGCCTAGCAACGTGGCGGCGGCCACGCTGAGGCGCATGGCTGGGACGCGGCCAACGGCATCGGCGAATTGGGACCACGGGATGACCGCAGCGGCCAAACCGAGGGTGGCGGCGGAGACCGTCAGGGCGGCGCCGGCGGCGGTGACGTCGAAAGTCCTGGTCAGCGCGGGCAGGAGCGGCTGGAACGAATAGAGTTGCGCGAACGTCGCGACCCCCGCGAAGAACATGGCCGCCAGAAGCCTCCGGTAGGCGGGGCTGCGGCGCTGGTGCCCCGCCCAACCCCCGCCGCCCTGGCCGCCGCCTTCCACCGCCACAGGCTACCAAGGCGGTTCTCGGGGCCTGGCCGCACCCGGTTGCGCGGGCCGAAAGGCATGCCCCAGCGGGAAGCGCGGGCCTTCGGCGCCATCTGGTATTGCGTATTACATGGTACCTTGAAGGCAACAGTCGACAAGGAGACTCATGGACGCTCCACAGGGCCGCAGGTTGCCGCGCTCGGCCGTGGCGGCCGCGATGATCGCGCGCCGTCCTCCTTTGGCACGATCGGCGCCCCAGCACCTGCCAATAGCCTGGTGCTGCCAAGGATCCCGCCTTTGGCCATGAGAACGAACGCAGGGGTGCGAAGATGAAGAAGGTGTACCTGACCGTCGGTTTGGCGGCAATCGTGGGTTTGGCCATGACGGGCTGCGACAAGGGCGACAACGTCGCCACGTTGGGAGGAGAGTCGAAGAAGCCTGTTTCGGCCGAGGGCGAGCAGGCCAAGGCCGCCGAGGACTTTTCGGCGTGCCTGAAAAAGGCGGACGTGCCGCACGAGGTCCTAGACCAGGAGGACGGCCAGAAGCAGATCAGCTTCTGGTCCGAAGACCTGCCGATGGCCATGGCGATCGGCGACGGCGGCAGCCAGTGGAGTGTCGGAAACGCCGAGACGGAGGCCGAACAAGAGGCGGCGTACAAGCGTCTGGAGCCACTCATCGCGAAATACGACCCCGCGGTGCTGGGCGTGATGGAGGAAAACAGCGGCGGCGGCGGTATTGCGGTCGCGACTGACTCTTCGGGGAGCGACCCCTCGACAGCCCCCGAAGAGTTGCCGCGCTATCTGATCATCGGCGAGACGGACTACACCGAGGTGTTCGTCAAGTGCCTGGACGAATCCGGCTACACCGAGCCGGTTTGGAAGATGGATCCGAAGGAAGAGCTCCGGCAGAAGGAGCTGGTCGCCGCGACCACCGCCGAGTGGACCAAGTGTGTGCGGGAGAACGGCTACCCGAACGTCAAGGACCCCGATCCGCCGAAGGCTGACGAGTTCGAGACCTATCCGACCGCCAAACTGCCGGGAGACATGACCGAGGACGCTCTTAGGGAGTTGCTGGAGGCGTGCCCCAATTTCGACGCTGACAAGCAAGCGGCGTTCGACAAGGCCATCGAGGAGATGGCGGACGACGCGCAGGTCACCGATTGGTGGGAACTCGAGAAGGAATACGGCGTCACGGCGCCCTCGATCGACTTCGACACGCCCGGCCTGGACGACCCAGAAGGCGAGATCGACCAGGCGACCTTGGACCGCGTGTCGAAACTGTATGACGTGCTCTGGGAGAAACAGCGGGAGTACTACGACGCCCAGCAAGAGAGCACGTCAGCCCCGGAGATGGTCGGAGGGTAGGCGGTGCGGGCCAGTCCCGTGCCAGGGTCGGGTTTAGGCGCAAAGCAAACGGGACGCGGCCTTTTGGCGCCGAGTCGCCAGGGCTGCGAGGTAGCCCAGGCCCGACATCTGGGCAAAGAGGACGCAGGAGGGGCTGAGAGGTGAAGGGGCGGCGTTGGATGGTGGTCTGCGCGGCGGCGGCCGTGCTGGCGTTGCCGGGCTGCGCGCGGACCGAAGGCGGGGTGGCCTCGTTGCGGGACGGGGGCGTGGACGCCAACCTGGCCGAAACGGACCAGGCGAAAGCCGCGGAGGCGTTCTCGGACTGCCTGTCGAAAGCCAACGTGCCCCATGAGCTGGTCGAGTTGGCAGACGGCCAAAAGGCTGTGGATTTCACGGGCGGAGCGGAGCCGGCGGCGGTGTCCCTGGGGGACGGCGCCGCCAGTTGGAGCTCCGGAGACGCGGCCGCCGGGGCCGAACAGGACGCGGCCCGCCGGCGCCTCGCGCCGCTGGTCGCCCCTTACGACCCGGCCCTGGCGGGCGTGATGGAGGGCGATTGGGAAACCGGCGGCGGGGCGATAGTGGGCGACCAGGACTCCCTCGCCCCGGAGGGCGGCCCGCGCTATCTGATCATCGGGGAGGCCGACCACACGGACGCTTTCACCAGGTGCCTGGACGAATCCGGGTACGCCGAACCCAACCCGGCCGCAGATCCGGCGGAGGAGCTTAGGGCGAAGCAGCGGATCGCAAAGGCGAGCGCGGAATGGGCGGAATGCGCCCGCCGGAACGGGTATCCCGGCGTCAAGGACCCCGACCCGCCCAAGGCAGACGATTTCGAGACGTCCCCGGCGGTGTTGCTCCCGGGCGAAATCACCCCTCAGGCCCTGAGGGAATTGCTGGTCGGCTGCCCCAATTTCGACGCGGCAAAGCACCAGGCGTTCGACGAGGCGGCAGCCGGGATGCCAGCGGACGCCTCGGCGGACGAGTGGATGGCGCTCGAAGAGGAATACGGTGTTGTCGACCCGGCGATCGATTTCGACATTCCGGGTTTGAACGACCCGGACGGCCAGCTTGACGCCGCCACCATGGAGCGCGTCTTCGAGCTCTACGACGTGCTGTCGGAGAAGCAGTCGGAATATGACGGGACGGGCGGAATGAGCTACCCGGTGCCGCTCAGCGGAAAATAGGCGCCGAATTTGAAAACAGGTCAGTGGCAGGCAAGCAAAGGTGGGCAGGAAAAGTGACAAAGAAGGGTTGGATCGCCGCAGGCGTCACCGTGGCGGTGTTGGCGGGCGCGGCGGTCGGAGCGGTCTGGTGGGGCAAGGCGCGGAACGCCGACGGCAAGACCAAGGAGGCCGAGGTCCGGACCGCCCCGGTTGAGCGGACCTCTTTGACCTCCGGCCTGGAGTTGCGCGGCACCCTCGCGTTCGGCGAGCCGGAGGAGTTGGCGGGCGCCGCCGGAATTGTCACAAAGCTGCCGGAGGCGGGTTCGATCCACAAGGTCGGCGAGCCGATCCTGGAGGTCGAGGGCAGCCCCGTGTTCCTCCTCCAGGGCGAGATCCCGCTTTGGCGCGACCTCAGCGCGGGCATGTCCGGGATTGACGTGGACACGCTCCGCCAGGGCCTGGTCGCCTTGGGGTACAGCGCCGGGAGCACCGCCGCCGCCAACCCCTACGATTCGGCTTTGGCGGGGGCGATCGACGCGCTCTACGCCGCCGGCGGTTATCCCGCGCCTTCCACCAGGCCCGATGCCGTCAAGTTGCGCGAGGAGGCCAACCAAGAGTTGGCGGCCGCCCGGCAATCGGCGGCGGCCGCCCGGCAGGCTTTGGCCCAGGCCCGGAGCGGCCCCTCCGGCCAGGAGAAGACCGCCGCGACGGAGGCGGTAAACGCCGCCGAGCGCGCGTTGACCAAGGCCAAGCGCTGTTCGGCCGAGGACCGGAACCTGCAGTACGGCACCGGCGGCGAATGCGACGTCGAAGCCGCGCAGGGGAACCTCAACTCGTCCAAGGCTGCCCTCGCGGATCTGAACAAGCCGGTCGACACGTCCGCCGAGCAAGCGGCCGTGACCAGCGCCGAAGCCGCCTTGGCGGCCGCCCAGACGAAGGCCGACCAGGCGGCGCTGAGCGCCGTGGGCCCGAAGGACATCCTGATCGTCCCGACCGCCGAGATGCGGGTGGACCAGGTCCTGGCGAGGATCGGGCAAAGCGCCGAAGGGCCGGTGGTCAGCTACACCGACACCACGGTGTTCGCCAACGTCGACTTGACCGACGCGCAGAAGAAGTTGCTGGTGACCGGCTCGGAGGTGGAGGTCACGCTGCCGGATGGAACCGTCCTGGCCGGCGTGGTGGCGGAGGTCACGCCTTCGCGCCAGGACCCGAACACGTGGGAGACCATTCCGGCGCGCGCCCGCGTCGACATGGAGGACCAGGCCACTTTGACTGAGGCGGGTTTGAGCGGCGTCACCATCGCGATGATCCAAGACCAGGCGGCGGACGCCCTGGTGGTGCCGGTGACGGCGCTGCTGGCCCTGTCCGAGGGCGGCTACGCGGTGGAGCTCAAGGGCGGCGGCCTGGTGGGCGTCGAGGTCGGGTTGATCCAGGACACCCGCGCCCAGATCACGCCGACAACGGGCGACCTCGAAGAAGGCGACCTGGTGGTGATCGCGTGACCCTGGCGCACCTGGCGTTGCGCCGGGTCTCCAAGGTCTACCCGACCAAGCCGCCGTTGCACGCGCTCCGCGACGTCAACTTGGACATCGAACGGGGCGAGTTGGTGGCGGTCGTGGGGCCGTCCGGCTCAGGCAAGACCACGCTGCTCTCGCTGATGGGCTTGCTGGACACGCCCACGTCCGGCGAGGTCTGGATCGACGGCGTGGAGGCCTCCGGGCTGACCGAGGCGCAGCGGTCGCGCGCCCGCTCCGACCAGATAGGGTTCGTGTTCCAGCAGTTCTATTTGCTGTCCTCCCTGACCGCCAGGGAGAACGTCGCCACGGGCATGCTCTACCAGGGGCTGGCGCCGGCCGAGCGCCGGGCCCGCGCGGACGCGGCGCTGGAAAGGGTTGGCCTGTCCGCCCGTGCCAGCCACCGGCCGGGCGAGTTGTCCGGCGGCGAGCAGCAGCGGGTGGCGATCGCCCGGGCGATCGCGGGCGACCCGGCCGTGGTCTTCGCGGACGAGCCGACCGGGGCGTTGGACCAGGCCTCCGGCCGCATGGTGCTGGACTGCCTGCGGGCCGCCAACCAGACCGGCGCGACCGTGGTGGTCATCACGCACGATCTGGGCCTGGCGGAGCTTTTCGACCGGCAGATTCACGTGCTGGACGGGGAGGTCACATCATGAGGAACCCATTCGGCAAGCGCCCCGGAGGGGCGGATTCCGGCCAAACCGGCGCGCACGGCGCGGCCCAACCCTTGTCGCCGGCGCCGGGGCCAGGCGAAAGCTCGGACTCCCGGGCCGGCGCGCACGGCGCCGCACAGGACCTGGCCGCGATGCTGCGCCCCGGCGACGGCCCAGCCCGGACGGCCGGGGCGGATGACCCAACCCAAGTGCTGCCGGTGGTGGCGGGTGAGACGCGGCTGAGCGGCATCGTGCAAAAGCGGCGACGGCGGCTGCGGCCCATGGATGTGCTGGCCACGGCCACGCTGGGACCGAGGACGCGGCTGATGCGGGCGGCGCTCTCAGCCCTGGGGATAGCGATCGGGATCGCGGCGCTGGTGGCGCTCCAGGGGATCCCGGCCTCGCAACAGGCCGAGTTCCGGGCGGAACTGGACCGGCAGGGGGCGAACCTGATCGTGGTCTATCCGGGGCATGAGTCCCAGGACCCGAACTCGGCCGCCATCCCGCTGCCGGACACGGCGCCCGCCATGGTGGGGCGGATCGCGCCGGTGGAGGCGGTGCTGGCCCGGCGCGACCTGGTTGACGTGTTGGTTTACCGGAACAGCATGATCCCGGCCGGGCAGTCCGGCTCGATCAGCGCGGCCATGGCGGACGGGGACCTGCTGGGCACGCTGAACGTGGAGTTGGCGGAGGGGCGCTGGTTCGACGCGGCCTCGCGGACGCTGCCCACCGTGGTGCTGGGCGACGGGGCGGCCCGGCGGCTCGGCGTGGGCGTGGGCGCGCGCATCTGGATCGACAACCGCTGGTGGGCGGTGATCGGCGTCCTGGAGCGGATGAACCTGGCGCAGGAGATGGATTCGACGGCGTTCCTGGCCCCGGATTACGCGGGCGGCCTTTACCCCGATGTGGAGTTGGCCTCTATCTACGTTGCGGCCGCCCACGGCAAGGCGGGCGCGGTGCGCTCCGTCATGGCGGCCACGGTCAACCCGGCCAACCCGCGCGGGGTCGAGGTGACGGGGCTGTCGGATTGGGCCGCGGCCGGCCAAATGGTGGACGACATGTTCCGCACGCTGTCCCTGGGGTTGGGGGCGTTGGCGCTGCTGATCGGCGGGATCGGGATTGCGAACACAATGGTCGTGGCGGTGATGGAGCGGCGTGGCGAAGTGGGCTTGCGCCGCGCCATGGGCGCCCGGACCGGGCAGATCGCGCTGCAATTCGTTCTGGAGGCCGCGTTCATCGGCTTCGCGGGCGGCGTGCTGGGCGTGGGCCTGGGCGCGTACGCCACCTACCTGTACACGTCCGTGGGAGACATGGCGTTCGCCATCCCGTGGTGGGTGATCGCGGCCGGCCCGGCCATCTCGGTGGTGGTGGGCGCCCTGGCGGGCCTCTACCCGTCCCTGAAGGCGGCGCGCCTCTCCCCCACCGTGGCACTGAGAGCCATCTGACCTGGGCCAACGCTGAAGGAGACGTGGAAATGCGTTCTGGATCGGCAGGCGGGGGGCGCGGGCGGCCGGGAGACGGCATCGCCCTTGGGACCGAGGCGGGGTCGCGGCGAAGGCGGCCAGGCATTGGCGCGCTCTCGCGGGCGGGCGGGGCTGGCCGGCGATGGGCCGGGTCCGGGGCCGGGGCGGCCTGTGTTTGGGCGGCTGCGCTGGCGCTGACTGCGGGCTGTTCTCCCGGCGGTGATGTCGCAACCTTGCACAACAGCCCAAGCCCCGGCCAGGCGGGCACCAGCCAGGCCGACCGGGCCGAGGCGATGGCCGCGTGCCTGCGGGCCGGCGACGTCCCCGCCAGCACGGTTCCGATGGACGATTGGCCGGACCTGGCCTGGGTGTCTATCGACTCCCCGCACGCGGTCGCCTCGCAGTTGCCCGCCGGCGACAACCTCATTCAAGCGTCCGGCGAGGAGCAGGTCGTCGGCATAGAGGCGGAACAGGACCAGTTGCCCGCCTTGTCCGCCAAGTACACGGACCCGGACCAAGCGTTGTCCGCCGGGGAGTTTCAGCCGTACCTGGTGATCGGGGCGACCGACTTCACCGAGGTCCTGGTCAAGTGCCTTGACCAGACGGGCTACGCCAACCCCGAGCCTCCGCCGGCCGATCCGGCCGACGAACTCAGGGAAAAGCAAGCCCAGGCCGAGGTCACGGCACGGTGGGCCGGGTGCGCCCGCGCCAACGGCTTCCCGAACACCAAGGACCCCCAGCCGCCCGTCGCGGACAACTTTGAGACCGAATCGAGGGCCCTGCTGCCGGTCACCATCACCGAATCGGAGTTGAGCGTGCTCCTGGAGGCGTGCCCGCCTTACGACGTGGCCGCCCATGAGGCCTGGGACCAGGCCATCCGCGACCGCGGTTGGGGAAACCCGCTGGAAGAAGAACAGTGGGATGAGTTGGTCGCCGCTGTCGGTTACCCGTACGACCCGGCCATCGGCTTTGACTTTCCAGGTTTCAGGGGCGACCCGTCCGAGTTGGACGCCGCAACCGCCGCCACTGAAACGGCCCAGCGGGTCGCCGCCCTCGAAAACGTCAAGCTCTTGCGGATCAAGAACCTTAGGGAAACCGACCCCCTTCTCCGCGAAGTCGCCGGCCTTGACCCTTGACTCCCAACGCGTCCGACCGCTTGACGCCACCCGGCCCAACCCGCGTGTTGTAACCGGGTCGCGCCCAAACCCGGCCGCCAACACGTCCGGATTGACCTCAAACCGGCCCTCAGGCCCGTTCCAGGTCAATCCGGCCCACGCTCCAGTGCCGGCCAATCCCGCTCCGCAGTGTCCCCGCAGGCCACCCGGCCGCGCCCGGCCCTGCGGGTCAGGCGGACACGTCCGGATTGACCTCAAACCGGCCCCCGAGCCCGTTCCAGGTCAATCCGGCCCTCGCCTCCCGGGCCAGCCAAGCCCGCACCGCAGCGTCCCCACAGGCCACCCGGCCGCGCTCGGCGGGTTTGACCCCTGATTCAGGGCGGATCGGCCAGCAGCCGCATGCCCGGCAAAGCCGCCGCCCTGCGGTCAAGCGTGGCCGTGGCCGAGCACCCGGCCCGGCTGCAACGGAGCATGATCAGGGCGTCGGCCGGGTCGCAGTTGGCTTCCTCGGCTAGTCGAAGGGCCGCCGCCACGTCATCAGCGTCTTCGAAAACCAACTGGACCGCGCCCAGCAGTTTCAGTATGCCCTCGGTGACCTGGTCCCGGTTCATGCGGTAGGTGCGGCGCAGTACCCAGATCAGTTCGACGGTGGTGATGATGGAGACGTAGCCCGGCCGGTCCGGCGTGAGGCCCCCCGCCAAGCGAGTCGCCTGCTCGCTCTGGCCCGGATCGTCCCCGGTCGCGAAACGGACCAGGACGTTGGCGTCGAGCCCGATCATCGGCCCAAACCGGCCGATTCGGCAGCCCCCTGGGCGATCGCCTCGTCCATGTCCTCGAGAGTTGCGTGAATCGATGTGCGCAAGAACCCGGCCAGGTCCATCAGATTGGTGGTGCGCGGCACCATGGCGAACACGCCGTCCTCCCCCTCGATGAAATCGACCTTGGCGCCTTGAGTCAGGCGCAGCTTGCGCCTGACTTCGACGGGGATCGTGATCTGGCCCTTGCTGGTGACTGTCGCTGTCGGCGCCCGGTCCCCCTAACGCCGCTGCTGCCTTACTTCAGAGTAAGGCGGGGTCCCAGCAGCGTCACCGCGTCCGCGCACACGCCCAAAACCCTACGGGCGTTTGGACTTCTTGCCTGGTTTGCGCTCCAAGGACGCGGCCACGTCGGGGACGTAATGGTTTTCCACGTCGCGCGGCGGGCGGTAGTAGTTCT
>JAITFE010000033.1 GCA_031281585.1 Bifidobacteriaceae bacterium
CAAAAGTGCCGGCCCCGGAGCCATCGCGGTGCGCCGCCACATAGCGCACCTTCCCCCTGATGGAACCGGGACCGGCTTTTTCCGTTAGGCCAGCGCAAGACCTGAACGGAAACCTATGAAGTTTGTGTTGTGGCCAGCTGGCCGGCGGCCTAGTGGGCCATGGCCTTCTCGGCGCCCAGGCCGGTGAGGGCGCGGACGTCCATCTCGGCCTCGCGGGCCGGGTCGTCGTCATTCTTGCCCACGAACGTGCCCACAATGCCGAGCAGGAAGCCCAGCGGGATGGACACAATGCCCGGGTTGGACAGCGGGATGACCGCGAAATCGGCGTTCGGGATCATGGCCGTCTCCGAGCCGGACACGACCGGCGACAAAACGATGATGACCAGCGCGGAGATCAGCCCGCCGTACATTGACCAGAGCGCCCCGCGGGTGGTGAAACGCCGCCAGTAGAGCGAGAAGACAATGGTCGGCAAGTTCGCCGAGGCCGCCACCGCGAACGCCAGCGAGACCAAGAACGCGATGTTCTGATCCTTCGCCGCTATCCCGCCCACAATTGCGATCAGGCCGATCACGATCACCGTGATCTTCGCGACGCGGACCTCCGCGCCCGGATTGACCTGCCCCTTCTTGATGACGTTGGTGTAAATGTCGTGCGAGAAGGACGTCGCGGCCGTGATCGCCAACCCGGCGACCACCGCCAGGATGGTCGCGAAGGCGACGGCCGCCATTATCCCCAGCATCCACGGCCCGCCCAGCATGGCCGCGACCAGCGGCGCCGCAGCGTTTGAACCACCCGGCACGCCGGAGCCCTTCTGCCAGATAGTCGGGTCGAACATGTAAGCGGCCGCATAGCCCAGCACCAGGGTGAACACGTAGAACAGGCCGATCAGCCAGATCGCCCACACCACGGACTTGCGGGCCTCCTTGGCCGTGGGCACCGTGTAGAAGCGCATCAGCACGTGCGGCAGGCCCGCCGTGCCCAGCACCAGCGCCAACCCGAGCGAGACGAAGTCGACCTTCGCCCAGTTGCTGCCGCCGTACTTCAGCCCCGGATCCATCATCGCGTTCGCCGCGTGGCCGTTGTCCTTCATGAACTGGCCGGTGTTGTCCACCACGCGGCCCAGGAGTTCGGACAGGTCGAACCCGTTCAGCGCCAGCACCCACACGGTGGTCACCGCCGCGCCCGCAATCAGCAGGACCGCCTTGATCATCTGCACCCAGGTGGTGCCCTTCATGCCGCCGATCAGCACGTAGATGATCATCAGCACGCCCACCACGGCGATGACGACGGACTGCATGCCCTCGTCGCTCAGGCCCAGGAGCAGGGAGACCAGGCCGCCCGCGCCGGCCATCTGCGCCAGCAGGTAGAAGAAGGTGACCGCCAACGTGGTGATCGCCGCCGCCACGCGGATCGGCCTCGCCCTGAGGCGGAACGCCAGCACGTCCGCCATGGTGAACTTGCCCGTGTTCCGCATCAGTTCCGCGACCAGCAGCAACGCTACGATCCACGCCACCAGGAAGCCGATCGAGTACAGGAAGCCGTCGTAACCCGCCGTCGCGATCGCCCCGACAATGCCCAGGAACGATGCCGCCGAGAGATAGTCGCCCGAAATGGCCAGACCGTTTTGGGCGCCGGAGAAGCCCCGGCCGCCGGCGAAGAACTCCTCGCCGGACTTGTTCTTGCCGCCGCCGCCCTTGATGACGATGAACAAGGTCACCGCCACGAACGCGACGAAGATCGACATGTTGATGACCGGGTTGCCCGGCTTGAGCGGGTTGACGTCTTGCAACGCGAGGACGGAGGCGATCATTGCGCGGCCTCCATTTCAGCCTCGATTTCGACGCGGATCCTGGTCGCTTCCGGGTCCAACTTGCGGTTGGCGAAGCTGACGTACCACATGGTGATGGCGAACGTGGTGACGATCTGCGCCAGGCCGATGATCACGGCCCAGTTGACGTTTCCGATCACCGGCTTGGACATGAAGTCCGTGGCCCAACTGGCCAGTAGGACGTAGACGAGGTACCAGACCAGGCCGACCGTCACAAGCGGTAGCACAAAGCCGCGCTGGGTCTTCCGCAAGTGCTGAAATTCCCTGCTGTCTTCGATCGCGATGTAATCGATCCCCGGAGTCACCTCCTGGGGCCTTCCTTCTTCCATGATCACTCCTTTGGTGGGTGTGGCCGCCCGCCCAAGGGGATGTGGGACCAGCTCTCGCTAGGTTCGCGCCTGCCCCCGACTGGCGAACGGGATGGGCCTTTAGTCCCATCTCTCGCGCCTAACGTAACTCAGCGGTCAAGAGTTCTCCAAATTTTTTTGTGGTTTTTCGCAAAGTGATCTTCGTCACACCTCCGGCGGGGTCCGGCCGCGCCACGTTCCCGGATCGCCTTGTCTGGCGTTGCGTATTGTCTAGGTGCCACATTCGCTTCCCACCCTTGGAGGTCCCCGTGCTCGATTTCGCCGACCTGGTCCAGCGCGCCAACGCCCTGGCCGTGAACGCCCCGCCTGACGCCGGCCCGGCTGGCAACGGTCCTGGCAGCGGCATGGCCGGCGGCAGCACGCGCCGCGCGATCCTGGGCATCACGGGCCCTCCCGGCTCCGGCAAGTCGACCTTGGCCGGACACCTGGTCGCGACGCTGCGGGACCTGGCGATGCGGGTTGCGCAGGTGCCCATGGACGGTTTCCATTTGGCCGACTCCTCCCTGCGGCGGCTCGGGATAATGGGCCGCAAGGGCGCGATCGACACCTTTGACGCCTACGGCTACCTCGCGCTGCTGGAACGCCTGCGGGCGCGCCCCGCCCACACCGTCTACGCGCCGGATTTCGAGCGGGACCTGGAGCAGCCGATCGCCGCCGGAATAGCCGTCGAACCCCAGGTGGACCTTGTCATCACTGAGGGCAATTACTTCCTCGCCCCGACTCCGCCCTGGCCCGCGGTCCGCGCCGCCATGGACGAGGTCTGGTACTGCGAACTGCCCGAATCTGTGCGGACCGACCGGCTGGTGGCCCGGCACACCCGCTTCGGCAAAGCGCCGGATGCCGCGCGCGAGTGGGTGGCGAAAGTGGACCAGGCGAACGCGGACGAGGTGGCCGGCTGGCGTTCCGGCGCCGACCTCCACGTTGACGTCGCGGCGCTGGGCCTCGCCCCACTTGACCTTTGACCGCCCGCGCCGCGTCCGCGGAATGGCCGGTCTTGGCTGGTCAAAGTCGGCGAGCGTCGAGCTATTGCTAGGCTCGGCGCGATGCGAGTCCGGCAAGTTGACGCATTGATCGAGCACCTCGGGGGGCAGGCTGTCCGCCAACATGGTTCGCACCGGGTCTACCGGGTGGCGCGGGGCGGGGCCTCAGCGGAGACGATTGTTCCCCAGCACGCCCACGACCTGGCCGATGGCACCGCCCATGTGATCGAGCGAGACTTGGCCCCGGTGCTCGGCAAGGGCTGGTTGCACCGGCACGGCGCCGTTGGGCCCTAACCATTGGCCTGAAGGGGGGCCTCCTCGCGCCACGGTTTTCGCTTGGCGGCGTTCGGACGTCACCCGCGCTCGGCGTTGAAGGCCGCCCAGGCGGCGTCTGACAATTGGGCCGCGAACCTCAGACCGGGGCGGATCATCTCGGCGGTGTTCGAAAGGTAGATGAAGATCAAGCCACGCTCAGGTTCAGCCCAGGCGTTGCAGACCGCAGAGCCGTTGTGTCCAAACGCGCTGGCTGGCGAACGTGTGCCGATCCCCCGAACCACGCCTGGCAGCCCGCCCAGTTGAAAGCCCTGGCCGTAGCGTTGGCGCTGATGCAGAATGCGGTCCACCTCGCCATCCGCGCTGACTGCGAGCGCATTGGCGATGGACTGTTCGGAGACAATGCGCCGGCCTGCGGCAGTGACCCCGCCGTCCAACAGCATTTGGTAGAAGCGGGCCAATGACCTAGCGGTTGTCTGCATGGACGCGGCCGGCACCACCGCCTGGCGCGCCGCCAGGCGGTTGAGGAAGGCGGGGCTGACGAAGTTGCCGCCCTTGCCGCGTACACGAACTGCGCGCTTTAGTTCGCTGGCCGGCAAGGTCAGACGGGCGTCCATCTTCAAAGGCTCGAAGAACTCCTCTTGCACAAACTGGCTGATGGTGCGGCCTGTGACCCGGTGGATCAACTCGCCCAAGATGAAGCCGAAGGCGACCACGTGGTAGGCCACGACTTTCCCGGCGGGATAACGGGGGCGGGCGCGGGCGGCCAAGGCGACGGACCTGTCCCAGTTCGTCATCACGGCCATGTCGAGCCCCGGATTCCCCAGCGACGCGGGCACGCCCGCCCGGTGTGTCAACACGTGGCGGACGGTGATCGCCTGTTTGCCGTGTTGGCCGTACCCAGGCCAGTAGGACGCCACGGGTTCGTCGAGGTCCAGTTGGCCGCGCTCGGCCAACAGATGGATCGCCATCGCCGTGACCGGCTTGGTGACCGAGAAACAATAGAACAGGGCGTCAGGCCCCACGCCGCGCCGGTGCTCCGCGACCACTTCGCCGCCGCGCATTGCCAGGAGGGAGTAGGCACCGCCGCGCGTGTCCGCCAGCGCCTTGACCTGTTCCCACGACACGTCTTCAACCTTATGCGCGCGCCGCTGCGCGCTCGACGCCCGGTCCCGGCGAACGCGCCTGGAGTCCACCAGACGCGAGCCTCCGCCCGTGCGGCTGACCAGGTCAAGGGCCTCGACTCTGGCTTCGGTGCTATGAGTGTCAGACCCTTCCGGAAGGCTGGTTCCAACAGCAAGCAAAGCGGGGGGACGCGCGAATTGGGCGCTGGCGCGGTTCCCAAGGATGATGAGCCAAAGAAAGGAAGAAGAACCGATGGGTTTACCTGACAAGGTGGGGGCAGCGGGCGAGGAGTCGGCACCCGAGGGTTATGCCGAGTGGGTCGCGGACCTCAAAGCACGGGTTCGCGCCACGCAGTTCCGGGCGGCACGGGCCGCGAACACCGAGGTGGTCCGGTTGTACTGGTCGGTGGGCCAGGGCATACTCAAGAAGCAGGAGACGGCGGGTTGGGGAGCCGGCGTGATCCCGCGCCTGTCTGCGGATCTGCGCCGCGAGTTCCCGGATCAGACCGGCTGGTCGCCGACCAATCTCAAGTACATGCGGATGTTCGCAAAGGCGTTTCCCGATTTGGAGGCAATTGGTCCGCAGCTTGTGGACCAATTGCCGTGGGGCCACGTCCGCTTGCTGCTAGACAAGGCCAAGACGGCCGACGAGCTGGCTTGGTACGCCCGCAAAGCGGTCGAGTGGGGTTGGTCACGGAATGTCCTGCGGGCGCAGATCGACTCGGGTCTGATTGGCCGAGCCGGCCAACAGCTCCCGGGCCCGCTCCACGACCAGGCCGAGTTGCGCCTCGTCGTGGGCCGAGCCCACATGGGCCACCATCCGCCGCCGCCCGCCCACCGACTCCGCGATCTGGACCGCCGCCGCGCCCGAACCCGTCCGCACACGCCGAATCCAAGCCACCAACCGATCCCAAACACCCCCGCCCTAGCGCCTCAAAACCCCCAAAAACCCCAAACCCGCCAACAAAACCCCAGGTCACAAACCCGCAACCGACAACCTGTGGAAAACCTGAACCAACTCAGGTCCGCCAGCGCCTTGACCTGTTCACACGACACGTCTTCAACCTTATGCGCGCCGCGCCCCCGCCGCGCTCTCGACGCCCGGTCCCGGCGGCCGAGGGATACGCGGAATGGGTCTCGGACCTCAAAGCAAGGGTTCGCGCCACGCCTTGACACAGCGCAGATTTAGCACTTCCCCTGTTTCAACCACCGACCCGGTCGGCAAGCGCAGGTGCGCCAATGGCCACCAATCACCTCATCCTAGCGCCGGTTTCCAGGCTGACCGCGATGGCGATCAGGTACCGCGCAGAAGAGTGGCGGGGTTGCGGCGGGCGGCATGGGAGGCTGGGAGGGAAGACGCCAGGACGGCGGTCGCCAAACCCAAAGCAACTGCGGCAACGGGCAATTGCAGACCCAAAGCTGGCGTCCATCCGCGCGCATGCGCCAGTCCGACGGTTCCCGCAACACCAGCGAGAGCCCCGACAATTCCTCCGGCCAGGCCGATCAGGGCGCCTTCAGCCATGAATCCCCGCCAAAGCGCCAGCCGGGTTGCCCCGACCGCTCGGCGCAATGCGATCTCCGGAGCGCGTTGATGGATCGACAACAGCATCGACGTCGCGGCGCTCATTGCCGCCAAACCCAAGACCACCCAGCCCAAAGCGTTCATCAAACTGGTGAGATTCGAGGCGACCGATGCTTGGAGGGAGGCCAAGTCCGAGGGCAGGGAGACGTCAACGCCACCGGGATTGGCCGGAGCCAAAGCAAACGGGACGGCATCGTGAAGGGCTTCCGCGCGCCCCGGCGCGGTCCCCACCAGAATCTGGCCGTCAGTCGGGGCTTGCAGCAGGTCTACGCCGGCCGGGGACAACAGCAAGGCATTATCCAGGGCCTCGACACCGCTTGCGCCCAACACCGCCACCACCGGCACGGGATGCTGGTTGACCCAGATCGTCACGTCCGGGCCGGCCTGTGTCAGGGCGAGTTGTTCGGCCGTCTTGGCGCCCAGCGCCGCGACCAGCCCATCCCAGCCGTTGTCCAACACCCTCAGCGGACCGCCGACCGCCACCTGGCCGCCCAACAGTGCCGGATAACGCGAGTCGCAGACCACGATGTCGCCCCGTAACCGCTCCGGCAAGAAGCCGATCCGGGGCGCCAACCGGCGCACCTCCACATCCGCCGGCGCGAGCGAGAAATACGGCGCCGCGCGGGCCACTCCCTCCAGGCTCTCCAAGACGGCGGCCGCGTCTACCAGTTCGGCGAAGCCCGCCCGCCTGGCGGACATGACAGGAGACGAGTCCACCGGCATGGACACATATAACCGATTCGAGGCGGCGTCCAACAAGCGGGTGGCGACCGCGCCGGACGCGGATTGGGCCAAGCCGGACGCGCCGACTAGGGCGGCCACGCCCAAGGTGTACGCCAACAAGAGAAGCGCCGAACGCGCTGATGTGTCGATGACGGCCCGGACGGCATCGGCCACCTCGGCGCCGAATCGCGCCAACCGTGACTCGGCGAGGGTCTGTTGGCTCCGCTGCTGCTCCGGCGGTGGCGCCGGTGGCGAAGGTGTGTCCACCAGTTTGCCGTCCACGAGGGCGACCGCCCGGTCGGCGGACTCGGCCACAACCGGGTCGTGGGTCACCACCACCACCGTGGTGCCCCGGTCGACCGCCGCCCGCAGTTGGGCGGTCAGCGAAGCGGCCGATTCCGTGTCCAACGCCCCGGTCGGCTCATCCGCCAAGAGCAGGCGCGGCACGGGCACAAGGGCTCTCGCCAGCGCCACCCGCTGACGCTCGCCGCCGGATAGCCGTTTCGCCCGGGTTTGGGCCCTTTCGGCCAGTCCGACCGCCGCTAACGCCCCCCGAGCCATGGAGTCTCGGTCCTTGGCGCGCAGCCCGCGCACTCGCAGTCCCAGGCCGACGTTCAGCACCGCTGTGTCGTCACCGATCAGGTAGGAGCTTTGGAACACGAACCCGAGCTGGCGTCCACGGAAACGGTTGCGTTCCGCCTCGCTCAACCCGGCGACATCGGAGCCGTCAAACCAATAATGTCCAGCCGTGGGACAATCGAGCAGCCCCAGAACCGTCAACAGGGTTGACTTGCCGGAACCCGACGGGCCGGTCACGGCCACGAATTCGCCCGGCCAGACGTCCAAGTCGACATGCGCCAAGGCGGCTACCTCGCCCTTGCGGCCAACCTGCTTGGAGATCCCCCGCAGGCGGATCAGCGGGCTCCGCTCGGCGGCCCCGGCCTTGCCCGGCTCCTGCCAGGCGGGTTGGTCAAGACTCGGCAGCTGGGTCACCCGACATCACAATCCGCTGGCCAACCGGCAGCGCCTCGTCCGGGATGATCAAGGCGTAACCGCCCACTTGGCCGGTGATTGTCACTGGAACCCGCTCGAGCTTGTCGGCCGGGTCCTGGGCGGGCGCCAGCACATAAGCGCCGTCCGGGTCTTCACGCACCGCCGTCAACGGGACGGCTGGGCCAACCGGCACGTCCCCGGTTGGGGAGAGCGCGGCTTGCTGCTCGCCGTCCAGAGTGTCGAACCAATCGACCGGAACCTTGACCTCTATGTCGTAGCCAGGCGTCCCGTCGTCTTGGTACTCGCCAACGGATGAGACCACGGCCGTGAGCGGTTCGGCGCCTCTGGCCATGACCGTCACCTCTGCGCCCACCGCCAGCGCCTCGACATCCAGCATTGACACCCGCGCGCTCACCCATGCCGCGCCGATTACCACCCGGACAAGCGGCTTGCCATCACCCAACGGCGTTCCTGCCGCCGCTGCCTCAATCACCGTCACCGGGCTGTCAGCCACTTCCGCGAATTCGCTCAACACAAATCCACGATTGACTCCGTCGGCAACAGGCAAGTCGTAGCCGGCGCCCCGATATAGGGAGTTCAGCCCAGCCAACGTAGACGAACCAAAGACGCCGTCCACCGCGCCCCCAAAATGCCCCGTGCTTTGCAAGAGGCCCTGGAGCGCACTCACGTCCGCGCCTTTGGCCCCAACCGCAAGGTTGCGGTAAAACGGCATGGCCGTCGGCATGGCGAACACCGGCCGACCGGAAACCTCAGCCACAACGCCGCCAGGGCTAATCAGCTTGCCAAGGGATGCTTTCTGAGTTGTCACCACCAGGCGCAGGGTCTGCAATTCCGGAGGTTTGTCCGGCTCTGGCGGGCTGTCCTTGGCGCTGTCAGGGTCGGTGTTGTCTCCGGTTCCGGGCACTGCGGTCAGGTTTCCCGCTTGTGCCGCCGTCCTGGGAGCCGATGGGTTCCCGGGACCGGAACTCAGCCCAGCGTTTTCGGCTAGCGGCTCCGCCGCGGCCGTCACCGTTTCGGTGCCGGGCGCGAAAACATCCTTGGTCTCAGGCGGATGGATAATGCCCACCAGGTTGACCGGCTTGCGCAGCGGCTGCTCGCTGACCTCGGAGAACACCACCACCGGCTCGGTTGCCCGCGCCAATGGCGACAAATCGGGGGCCGGCCATCTGGCCGCCAACGCGCCTGCCGCTCCCGCGCACGCGCCGAGCAGCACAAGAGCCGCGCCGCCCAATACCGTCCGCTTCGACAACCGGCCCTTCGGTTCCACGAAATCTCCTCCCCGTGCCGCGTCCTGCCCCTGCTCATGCGGCCTGGTCACCAGGTTAGGGGAAACCAGGCACCGGCCGCGCACGTTCTGGTTGACTGCCAGTTCCGAAGCGACGTGGGTCACGCCGGCCAGGAGAAGCCGGCGTCTTCGACCAGTTTCTCGGCCTCGGCCACGAGTTCGCGGGCTCGGCGTTGCAATTCCACCAACTCTGCCTCGTGCTCCCCGATGTAATCCATCTGATACTCAGCCTCAATCTGCGCCAACCGCTTAGCCGCGCCAATCTCGTCGGAACAGATGGTGTCATCTAGCAGAGCCTTGGCCTCCATTTCCGGCGGAGCGTCATCCGGCACAAGCGGGTAGAAAAACTCTTCCGGGCGCGGATACCCTTTACTCTCCACGCACTCAAACCATTCTTCGGCGACTTTCTTGCGGCGCGGGTCGTCTTTGGCTTTGTCGTAGCTCTCCTGGAAGCCGTTGGTGAGTGCCGCCCACTTGGCAGAAATCAAACCGCGTCCCACCCACACGAACTGCACGGTCCCGGAATCGGAGCACCGCGCCCAAGCCTGGTTGAACGACGAATTCGGGTCCTCCAACGCCGCCTCATGGTCGGCCGAAACAGGCTCAAGCACTGCATCGTCGTGCGGGGGAGGCCCCTCAATGCCGTGCTCGGCGACATAGCCCGCGTTCCAGAAGCCGAATCGCCAGTCCGGCATCAGGTCCTCTTGGCCTATGGTCAAGATGTCGGCGATGAACTCGTCGGATTCGAGCCAGGACGGGTCCACGCCTTCGGCTGTCATGCAGTTGCGGTAGTCGACCAGCCTGGCCGCTCCCAGCAGCGCCTCCTCCTCCGGGACCATCCCGTACTGGTCCAACGGCAACCGGACCTGCATGGTCGCGGAATCGAATTCCACCACCGGCGGCGGACCCGAATAACCCGGGCCCGAGTCGCAACCCGCCGCGACCAACGCGCACCCGATCAGCCAGGACACCACCCCTCCACGCGGCAATCGGCTAAGCCGCACACCCATCACCGCAACTCGGTGCTGCTGATCCGGTCGTTCCAACCCTGCTTCGTAAGGTTGTTGTGCGAGAAATTAGCGGGCATATAGAGCATGGGCCCCTTGTAATTAGGGTCCGCGTAGAAGTCCACGTAATAGCTTCGACGGTTTGAGATCGATGACGTCCTATTGTCGGCGACAGAAGCGTACGCTTTGACGTTGGTTTCCTCGCAGTAGAGGTGGAAGTTTCCGAAGTCCGCGTGCATCCACGCGCCCCAATAGCCGGACATGTTGCAGTCGTTATATGCGGCTTCTGCGGGAAGGGTCATACCGAGGGTGGGGAGCGTTGTGCACGCAACGACGGCAAACGGCCTACGGATCCTCATGATAGTTTTGCCTCCTTGCTGGTCGGGCCGTACCGGGCGCAGCCTGTCCTAGAAAAATACAAGCCCTCAAGTCAAAGGGCAAGTTGACTCATTGTTACGTTGCGCGCAACGTAAAGGCGACTATGGTGCGTGCCGGGTGATGTTGCGCGGTTGGGTGGGTTGGCTGGCGGGAACGCGGTGAGCGGCCACCGAGCGCAACATAACCGGGGCCGTGCTCGACTGTTGGTGGACGGGCAAAGCGCCCGAGGACCAGGAGGCCCATGATGAGCGAAGACGCTCGTGTCAGATGTGTTGGTGTTGAGGAGGCGCTCCGTGGTTGTGAGCGGTTCTTGATCGAAGAGCGAGGGCTGGCGCCCGCCACTGGTAAGGAGTACTGCCGCAAGGCCGCAGTTTTCGTTGAGGGGGTTGGCGGCCCGGGAGCGCTTCCGGGCTTAGCCGCCGCCGACGTGGCGGGATACGTGGTCGGCTATTCTGCGGCCCATTGCTGGGAGTCATGCCGGACGATGCTCCGGGCTGTAAGAGCGTTCCTGCGTTACGGGCATGTGGCGGGGCTGTGCCCCGACCTGGTTGACGCGGTGCCGTCGGTCGCGCGCAGACGCGACACCGCGCCACGGCGGGGAGTGGGCGCTGAATTGGTCGGAACGCTGGTCTCGCAGACGAAGAGCAATCGGACGGCGCGGGACTCGGCTGTTGTGGCGCTGGTGGCGCGGTTGGGATTGCGGGCTGTGGCAGTCTCCCGCTTAGAGGTGGGGGACATCGACTGGGCTGGTGGAACGGTGAGGATCAACGGGAAGGGCAGCCGGGTCGAGAAGATGCCGCTGCCGGCCGACGTTGGCGAAGCGCTGGTCGCCTATCTTTTGGTACGGCCCGCCGGGACGGGGCACGCTCGCATGTTTCTTGCTTTGGCTGGCGCCCAGCCCTTGACCCCGCCGGGGATCTGTCACATTGTTCGCAGCGCCTGCCGCGCTGCCGGGATCGACGAGTTCGGGCCGCACACGCTGCGTCATTCCCTGGGGACGAGGCTGCTCAACGAAGGCGCGGGGCTGGACCAGATCGCCCAGGTGCTGCGGCACAAGTCGATGGCTTCGACCGTGGTCTACGCCAAAGCCGACATGGTGTCCCTGACGGCGGTGGCCCGCCCATGGCCTGGAGCCGGGAAATGAGCGGGCCCCTGCGGTCAGGAGCCGATGAGTACGTAGCCATGCGGCGCGCCCTCGGCTATCGGATGGGCAACGCGGGAAGTCTGATGGGGTTCGTGGCCTGGTGCGAGGCCCGCCAGATCGGGACCATCACGACCGAGGCCGCCCTGGCGTGCGCTTCCGGTGACGGAGCATCGTCGCCCCAATGGAAAACCGTGAAACTGTCCATGGTCCGCGACCTGGCCCGCCATCTGGCCTGGACTGACCCGGCCACCGAGATCCCGCCAGCCGGGCTGTCGCCCGCCCGCCTCTCCAGGCCCGTCCCGTTCATTTTCACGAACGCGCAGGTCGGCGACCTGATCAGCGCCTGCCACGAGGTCCGCATGAAACCGGGCAAAGCCGACGCCTGCGGTTTCCTTATCGGCTTGCTGGCGTCGACCGGCATGAGGATCTCGGAAGCGTGCGGCCTCGACGTGTCCGACGTCGGCAGCGCCGACCTGCCTGGCGGCGAAGCGACCACACTCACGATCCGGCACGCGAAGAACGGATCGGACCGGACAATCCCGCTGCACTCGACCACCGGGCAAGCCGTCTTGGGGCACATGCCCCGCGGCCGGCCGGGGCTGGGGGCCACGCCGCTGATCAGCGTTGCCCAGAACCGATTCAAACCGGGCGCTCTGCGGAACCACATCTGGCCGCAACTCTTGACGATCACAGGCCTGGCCACCCAACCCGTCAAACCCAGAATCCATTGCCTCCGCCATGCTTTCGCCGTGAAATCCCTGATCAACTGGTACGAGACTGACGTCCCGGACATCGACGCGAGAATCGGATGGCTGTCTGCTTACCTCGGTCACGCCAACCCTGCCAGCACCTACTGGTACCTCGAAGCTCCGCCGAAGCTCATGACGCTAGCCGCTCAGCGCGCCGCCAAACCGTGGCAGGCGGTGCCGTGAACGACCTCGCCGTCTTGATCCAAGGGTTTTTCACCGACAGGCTCCCGAACCAGCGCGGCGCGTCACCCCAGACGATCGCGAGCTACCGCGACGCTGTCAAACTGCTGCTCGTGTTCGCCGCCGAACACCACTCCACACGGGTCGACGCCTTGAACGCCGGCCACATCGACGCCGAGACGGTAGCCGCGTTCCTGGCCCACCCCGAAAACGACCGCGGCAACAGCGTGGCGACCCGCAACGCCCGCCTGGCCGCTATCCGCTCGCTGTTCCGCTACGCCGCCATCCGCCTGCCGGAGCACTCCCTCGACATCGCCCGGGTGTTGGACATTCCGAATAAGAGAACGGACAAACGAATTGTCGACTACCTCAACGACGAACAGGTCGCAGTCCTGGTCGCCGCCCCGGACGCATCGACGTGGACCGGGCGGCGCGACCGATTGATCATGGCGTTCATGGCCCAAACCGGGCTGCTGGCCAGCGAGACCGTCGCCGTGCGCGTACAAGACGTCCGCACGGGCGCCAGCCCTTATGTCGAATGCGTCGGCAAGGGACGCAAACACCGCACCACCCCACTGGACCCGGTCCTCGCCAGACAGATCGAGGCATGGACGGCCGAGAACTGTCTGCCGGACGTCGATCCGGTGTTCCCGGCCGCGCACGGCGGTCATCTGACCAGGAACGGCTTGTGGCGCATCGTGGTCAGGCACGGCGAAGCTGTCGCCGGTAAGCCCGGCATGGTCGGCGTCCCCGTGACTCCCCACGTGCTAAGACACGCGGCCGCTATGAGGCTCCTGCACGCCGGGATCGACGTCGCGACCATCGCCATGCGGCTTGGCCACGAGCGGCTCGACACGACACTGATCTACCTGCATGCCGACCTGGAACGGAAACAGCAAGCCTTTGACCAGACCGCGCCGCCGGGAGTGCCGCCCGGACGATACGCCCCGACCCCGGAAATCCTCGAATTCCTCGCGGGCCGGGGTTCTGGATAGCGGCAACCGGCCTAGGGACCACGCGGCACCCCGTCGCTTCCGGCCCCGGTCATGTTGCGCTCGGTGGCCGCTAACCGCGTTCCCGCCAGCCAACCCACCCAACCGCGCAATATCACCCGGCACGCACCATAGTCATTGAAAACCTCCGCGTAGGGCTATACGTTGCCTCATTGATGGGCGTCCGCTTCGGCGTGGCGTGGCCGGCTGAGCGGCGGGTGGGCGCTACGCCTGATCGCATGGAGCTGACGATGAGCCAACGCAGGGCCGTGACCGGGAAACTCGCCCTGAAGTATCGCCGGGCCTCGAAGAAGGGAAAGAGCGCGATCCTGGACGAGCTGGTCGATTTGACTGGCTGGCACAGGGACTGGGCCAGGGCCGCCTTGAGGGACGCGGGCAGGCTCCGGGTAGCGAAACCCCGCCCTGGGCGTCGGCCTGTCTACGGGGAGGATCTGATGCCCGCGCTGGTGAAATGCTGGGCGGTGCTGCGCGCCCCGGCCGGGAAGATCCTCGCGCCGATGCTGGCGACCTTGATCGCCATGCTCCGCGCCGAGGGCGAGGTCGACCTCGACGACGCCCAGGCCGTGCTGCTGGCGGGCATGTCAGCCGCCACGATCGACCGGCGCTTGGCCCCGGAGCGGGCGAAGCTGCTGCCCAGGGGCCGTTCGCACACGAAGCCCGGGTCGCTGCTGAAATCGCAGATCCCGATCCGGACTTGGGCCGAGTGGGACGACGCCAAACCCGGGTTCGTCGAGATCGACCTGGTCGGCCACGAGGGCGGGAACTCGTCCGGGGAGTTCGCGTTCACGCTGACCGTCACCGACGTGGCGACCGGGTGGACTGTGAACCGGTCGGTCAAGAACAAGGCCGCGAAGTGGGTGTTCGAGGCGTTGGAGCACGTCATCGCGGTGTTCCCGTTCCCGATCTGCGGCATAGACTCGGACTATGCCGGGTAAGACCCTAGGCTGGGGAATGATTTGCCGGCCCTGGTCAGGGCCGGGCTGGTGTTAGATTCCCCGGCATAGGGCTCGGCGGCTCAGAGCCGGTAGAGGGCGTCGATGGTGGCTTGCTCCCTCCATTCGGCGGGTTCGTCGAGGCTGGGCGGCGTGGTCGCCGCGATTGCTTCGGCCATCATGTCTTGGGTGGCGAACGCGTAGAACCCTGATGTGGTGGCCATTGACTCGTGTCCGAGCATCTGCATGATCAACGCTAGGGGCACTTTCTCCTGGTGCAGATCCATGGAGCGGGTTTTCCTGACCAGATGGCACCAGACCCGGCCGGGCACCTCCGGGCAACCCGTCCTGGCTATGTCGGCGGCCCGTTTCAACGCCGCCTGGACCGTGTCGGCGGATAATGCCCCTGGCCGGCCGTTCTTCAACGAGTAGAACAACGGCCGGTCCCGGCCCCCGCCGGAATGGAACTCGGACAGGTAGAGGCGCAGGTGGTCCGCAGTCTTGCCCATCAGCGGCATGGTCCTGACCTTGCCGCCCTTGCCGCGCAGCACGACTGACGGGGAGTCTCCCAAGTCGAGGTCTCCGACCCGGGCGCCGGTGACCTCGGACACTCTGGCGGCGGAGTCGTAGAGGAACACGAGCATCGTCCGGTTCCGCCGTGATTTCCGGTCGCGGCCGTCGAACGCGAGCAGTATCGCCTTGGTGGCGGCTTTCGGCAGGTATTCGACTGGGCGTTTGGGGATCTTCGGCGGTTTGACGGCGGCGGCGTCCTCGTAGGCGGCGCCTAATGTGAGGTCTTCGCCGGCGGCGTATTTCAGGAACGCCTTGAGCGCGGTCAACCGCAACTCGACAGTTTTCGGGGCGAGGTGCTTGTCCTACAGCATCCATTTGACCCAGCCTTTGAACCGGGCGCGGTCGAAATAACCGAAGCCGATCTCGGGGCGGGCAATGCCGCACGCGCCCAGGTGGGCGAGGAACGATTCCAGTCCGGTCTTGTACGCGTCGACGGTGTTGGCCGACAGGCGCCGCTGGGCGGTGCAGTGGTCGTGGAGGAATCCCCTGGCCAGTCGCCAGAAACTCGGCTCGGTCGGTTTACTCATCGAATCCCATCTCTGGCAACAGTCCGGCGGTGGCGCCAGCCAGCTTGTCGTAGCCGGCTACGAAGTCCGGGGAGATGTGCAGGTAATACAGGGTCGATTGCGGCGAACAGTGGCCCATGTACCGTGCGAGATACGGCAGCATCGCGGCCGTGTCCAACCCTTCTTTAGCCCGCCGCTCCAAGTTCGCGTATGCGAACCGATGGCGCAGGCAATAAGGCACGGGGAACGGCCGCGATTGCGGAACGGGCAGCCCGGCGGCGTCCCAGATCCGGTGGAACACCTCAGCCGGCCGGCCGGTGTTGAGCTGGCCGCCGGACCACCCTGTGAACAGCTTCTCCCTGCCGGGCCACCGGCGGGCGTTCTCACGGTCACAGGCCGCCAGCATCGCGGCGACTTCCCTGGTTATGGGGAGTTGCCTGGTCCTGGGGCCTTTCGAGTCGCGGATGGTGACCGTCAGGGCGTCGAGGTCCGCGTCGGAGCGGTCCAAGCGCCTGGCTTCCCCCGTCCTCAACCCGCACGAGTGCATCAAACCGAAGAACCCGCGCGCCTGCCAACGCCACGGGACGCCGCTGTCGAACGAGACGGCCGCCTGGAAGAGCGCCTCCACCTCGGCGCCCGACAGCACATATGATTCGGGACGCCCGGGCGGCGTCCACCACCCGGGCGCGACCCACGCCGCCGGGTCTCCGTGGCGGCGCATCCACCGGGCGAAACCCCGCAGGTAGGACACCCACCGCCTCGGTTTGTCCTGCCGGCCGGCGTCGACCTGGGCGATGAACCCCTCGCACGCCTGTCTGGTCACCGCTGTGAACCCGTTTTCGGCGCAGGTAGTGCTCGCCGCCAGCGTATACGCCGCCCATCGCCCGTTTGAACGCGATGTGCGCCTCGACCTGGGGGCCCAGGGCGCTCTGGTACGGGCCGCTCACAGCCTCGCCGCTTCGGGCAGGGGCAGCACACAGCCGCGCATCGTTTCCGTGTCTGTCTCCAAGTAGGCGTCCACCGAGGCGGGGTCCGCGTGGCCGAGGACCGCGCTGATCACCGGGTAGGCGATCCGGGCGGCCCGCCAATCGACCGACCCCAACTCCAACGCGCAGATGTCGACGGCCCGCAACCCGGTCGTCAACGCCAACAACACAATCGCGGCGTCCCTCGGGACGGCCCGCCGACAGGCCTCGCCCACCGCGCTGGTCTCCTGGTTTGTCAGCACCGGCAGCGGGGAGCGTTTATGCTCTGTCCTGGCCTGCGCGAACCCGTCCGCCAGGTCCCCGCGGCCAGCGAACCTGCAGAAACCGGCCAACACGTTTTTGACCGTGCGCATGCTCGAAGGCGCGCAGGTCGCCCGCAATGCCGTCAAGAACTCCTCGGCGGCTGCCGGGTCGGCTCCGTCCACGTCGGGCTCCGGCCCGTCCTCGAGCCAGAGCAGGAACCGCCGCGCGTATGACACATGCTGCGAGACAGATTCGCCAGACCACCCCTCAGCCCGCGTCCAGGCTTCCCAATCGGACAAGATCTGGCGCGACGCCAGGGTGGCGGGCTGGGGGCCGGGGCGCCGTTCGGCCGCAAGGTCGACGGCACCCGCCTCGAGATACGAATCGGCTAGGCGGGCCAGGCGCCCGCGGAGTTTGCGGCGCTGATCGGAGGGCAGCCCCGTCTTCGGGTTGGCGGTGTCCTTGGCGAACAGCGCGCCGACACGGGTCGTGTAACGCCCGCCGGCCGCCTCGCACGACTCGGCCAATCGGGCCAGGCACCGCGACGCCAAGTTGATAGATAGTTCCGCGTACGCTTCTCGGCGCATCGCTCCGATGATCGCGCCGACAACCTCGTCGGCGTGGACAGATGACAGCATTGGATTGGTTCCCTTCTAGTTGACACTGGACCGTCGACAAGAAGCCAACCCGGAAAACCCTATGCCGGGGAATCTAACACCAGCCCGGCCCTGACCAGGGCCGGCAAACCATTCCCCGGCCTAGGGTCTTACCCGGCATAGTGGAAGACGAGCTTGCGCTCCGCGCCGCCGAACGCGACAGGAACGCGCCTTGACACCGGCCCGGCCCGCCGGGTCAGACTCTGGAGCCGGAGCCCGGGCGGGTTAGCACGAGTTGGTTCACCGCCAGCTCAAAGGATTGGCGGCGCGTGCGGGCCTGCGTGTCTAGGATCAACCCGGCGACGAATAGCTGCAGCGCCGCCAATAGGCAGAAGAACGCCGCGAACAGGGTGGGGAAGCGCGGGACCAGACCCGTGTGGAAGTACTCCAGGCCCACCGGGATCCCCAGAATCAGGCCGATCATCAGGCAAAACGCGGCCAAGAAGTTGAAGAACAACATGGGCCGGTAGTCCTTGAGCAGTTTGGCGATGGTGCGCAGCACCCGCAGGCCGTCCTTGACGGTTGACAGCTTCGACTCGGACCCCTCCGGCCGGTCGCGATACTCAACCGGCAGCGAAGCCACCGTGAGGCGGCTCTCCAACGCGAAGATCGTCATCTCCGTTTCGATCTCAAAACCGGTCGACAGCACCGGGAAAGACTTGGCGAAGTTGTAGCTCAGCGCCCTGTATCCCGTCATGATGTCACTGATCTGGCCGCCGAACAGGCTGTTGACCAGCTTCCGAACCACCACGTTGCCGCCCGAATGGAACCGGCGCTTGTTCTCGGTGAAATAGGTCGAGCTCAGGCGGTCCCCCACCACCATGTCGACCCCTCGGTCCAAGACCTCGGAGACCATGGCAGGCGCCGCCCAGGCCGGGTAGGTGTCGTCCGCGTCCGCCAGGATGTAGCAGTCCGCTTCGATGTCGCGGAACATGGAACGCATCACGTAGCCCTTGCCCTGCATGGATTCGCACTTGACCACGGCCCCGGCCGCGGCGGCCACCCCCGCGCTGCCATCTGTCGAGTTGTTGTCGTAAACGTAAATCGTGGCTTCCGGCAGGGCTTCTTGGAAGTCCCGCACCACCTGGCCAATCGTCTGAGATTCGTTGTAACAGGGAAGAAGAACCGCAACCGACTTTGACTTCACGTTGAGAGTTTAACTGGCCGGTCCCAGGCTTTCGTCGTCGCTCCGGATGATCCCGCCCACCGGTCCATCATCCCCCGGGACGATCACGACCCACTCTGCGGACCGACTGCGATTAGGACTGCCCGCACCGCCCAAGAAACCCCTCACGCGCGGAACCAGCTCACGGATCCGGGCATGCCCCGCACCGAGCAAAAGGCGTGGGCGTTCGGTTGCACGGCATGGCTGCCGTGCACTTTGGAAGTACGGCAAAGACGCCGTACACGTCGGGACGGGGTCTCAGCTGCGTGCAAGTCTGCGAGCAGACTGGACCTGGCTGTCGCGGGGAAACGGCCGGACTCATCGTCGCAGACGCGTCGATCCGTGTGTGAGCATCAGAGAGCCCACCACCTGGATCTTTGGGCAGACCAGATACTCTATCGGCGCCCTGCCCGCCCCGGTCGGCCCGGCCAAGGCTGCGGGGACGGCCGCAGAAAAGGGACGGCCCCGTCTCGCTGCCCCCGCAGCAACAAAAACGGGGACGGTACCTTTTTCCGGCTAGCCGGAAAAAGGTACCGTCCCCGTTTTTCTTGGGTCAGCCCTCCAAGTAGGCCGACTTGAAGTACAGGTTGTTCAGGACCGTGCGGTAGACG
>JAITFE010000034.1 GCA_031281585.1 Bifidobacteriaceae bacterium
GCGAATACGTCGAACTGGCCGCCGAGGTGTTCGCGTTGTTGTCGGACCCGACTCGGATTCGGATCCTGTTGGCGCTCGAACAGGGCGAACTCCCCGTGGGCGTGCTGGCCGAACAGGTCGGCAAGCTTCCCGCAGCCGTGTCCCAGCACCTGGCGAAGCTCCGGTGGGCCAAGATGGTCCAGGCCCGGCACGAGGGAACCCGGGTTTACTACAGCTTGATCGACGAGCACGCCGCCGAACTGGTTCACCAGGCGGTCTATCAGGCGGAACACGTGGTGGACCTGTGGCCCAAGCACCACCTTCAGGTGGAGCCGGAAGAGACCCCCGGCGGTGTTTCAGACGCTGAGAGGGCGGGGCGTTGAGTTGCCGCGCGGCCGACCAGTGCTCGGGCGCGGGAGGCGACCACACGGCACCGGGCAAGCGACTATGGCAGCGGATCGACCGGGTCGACCTGGCGCGGCTGGCTGCGGTGGTCGTGATCGCCGCCGCCGCGGCGGCAGCCTCCTGGCTGGACGTGCCCTGGCAGGCGACCGCCGGGTTGGCCGTGCTCGGGTTGGGGATCGGCTGCTCTCCGGTCATGATCGCCGCGCTCCGCGACATCCGGTCCCGGCGTATGAGCATGGAATTGTCCATGGTGATCGCGATAATCGCCGCAGCCGTGATCGGCGAATGGGTTACCTCGCTGGTCATAACCGCATTTGTGCTGGCGGCGGAGATCCTCGAGGACCTGACGATGGACCGCGGCCGGGACGCGCTGACCGAGTTGATGGGGTTCTTGCCGACCGAGGTGCGGGTCCGGTTTGGGGACGGCGAACGCCTGGTGCCCTTGGGCGAGGTGCGGATGGGCGACCTGGTGTTGGTCGCGCCCGGCGGCAAGGTCCCGGTGGACGGAACCGTGCTGGAAGGGGCCTCGAGCGTGGACCAGTCGCGGGTCACGGGCGAACCGCTGCCGGTGGACGTGGGTCCCGGCAGCGCGGTCTACTCCGGTTCCGTCAACCAGACCGGCATGCTGGTGGTCCGGGCGGACAAGGTGGGCGAGGCGTCTTCCTACGGGCAGATCATCGCGGCGGTGCGGGCGGCCCAGCGCTCGCAGGCGCCGGTCCAGCGCCTCGCGAACCGGATCGCCGGCTGGCTGGTCTACCTGGCTTTGGGCGGCGCGGCGCTCACCTTCGCCATCACCCGTGACGTGGTGGCGACCCTGTCGGTGGTGATTGTGGCCGGGGCCTGCGGGGTGGCCGCCGGGACGCCGCTGGCGGTGCTGGCGGCAATTGCCCGCGCAGCCCGGACCGGGGCGTTCGTGCGAGACGGTAGGCACTTGGAGGCGCTCTCGCGGGTCGACACGGTCGTGTTCGACAAGACGGGGACGTTGACGCTGGGCCAAGCGGCGGTGGTCGGGGTCCACCCCGCCCCGGGGTTCGCCGAAGAGGCGCTGATCCAGGCTGCTGCCGGAGCCGAGGCGCCCTCGGAGCATCCCATCGGTCAGGCGATTGTGGCCTACGCGCGCGAGCGCGGCTGGCCGGCGCCGGCCCCCGACCGCTTCGAGTACCAGCCGGGTGTCGGCGTTACCGCGGCGGTGGCCGGGCGGGTCGTGCGGGTTGGCACGGAGAGGCTGATGCCGGAGCCGGGCGGGGAGGCGAAGCCGGCCGGGTTGACGGGCAGCGGGTTAGGAGCGGAGGCCAAGGCGGCGCCGGGGTGTCCGGGCGACCGGTCGGCATCGGCGGCCGAACTCTGGGACAACGCGGAGGCGGGGGCGGAGCGGGCGCCCAAGTTCGCCGGGGCCGGCACCACCGTTTACGTGAGCGTTGACGGGGAGTACGCGGGTGGAATCGTGCTCTCCGACACGGTGCGCACGGGCGCGGCGGAGTGCGTGGAGCGGTTGCGGGCCATGGGCCTTGAAACCGTGATGATGACGGGCGACAACGAAGACGAGGCCCAAGCTGTCGGGCGCCGGGTGGGGGTGGACCAGGTCCACGCGCGCCTGCTGCCGACCGACAAAATGCTGTTGGTCGAACAATTGCGGGCGAAGGGGCGGCGGGTCGCCATGGTCGGGGACGGCGTCAACGACGCGCCCGCCCTAGCCCAGGCGAATGTGGGCGTCGCCATGGGCTCGGGCACCTACGCGGCCCAGGAAACCGCCGACTTGGTGCTGGTCAGCTCCGACTTGGGCGACCTGACGGCGGTCATCCGGATAGCCCGGCGGGCGCGCCGCATCATCCTGGCCAACGTGGTTGGCACGGTCGCGGTGGACCTCTTGGGGATGGCCCTGGCGGCCGTGGGGATTCTGGGCCCGTTGCTGGCCGCCGTCATCCATGTGGGCAGCGAGTCGGGGTTCATCCTCAACTCGGCCCGCCTGATCCCCAGGCCGGGGTCGGCTCGCGCCCCGGGACTGCCCGAGACCGCCCGTGCGGAACCGTCGCATTCGCCGTGTTGACCATTCGGGGACCCGGCGGTCCGGCTGAGCCCTAGCCGCCGGGGAAGTCGGAGCACCTCCGGGGTTGGGCGGGCGGACAGCGGCCAGTCATGCCGCAGGCGCGTCAACGCTGGCGCTTGCGGCGCCAGGCACGGTCACGCCCCAGCGTCTTCGACCACCCAGTGCCCGGTCTTGGCGGATCCGACGCGGCGGATCGCGCCAGTGGCCCTGAGCGCCTGCAAATGCCGTTCGACGGTCCGGGAACTCTTGCCCAACCTGGCCGCGAGCACGGCGGCGCTGAGGCCTGGTTCCACACGCAACAACCGCAGAATGGCCGCACGGGGATTTACTCCGACATTTACGCCGACATCGGCCGCGCCTGAGCGGGCCCTGGCCTCGTAGCCAAGCAATGATTCCTCGATTACGTTCAGCATGTACGTGATGAACGGGGCGGCGTCGATCTCGGGATCCCGAGATGCCTGGAGCGCGATGTAGTAGCCCTCCTGACGCTGTTTGATCAGCGTCTCCACCGGCATCCAGGCGAAAACGGGACGCCACCGGCTGAGGATCAACGTCTGCCACAGCCTGCCGATCCGCCCGTTGCCGTCCCTGAAGGGATGGACGTGTTCGATCAGGAAGTGAACCGCGCTCGAAACAACCAAGGCGTGATCGGTCGACGCGGCGCCGTGCTCGAACAACTCGGAGATCAGGCGGGGCACTTTCTCAGGGCGCGATCCGGTGTGCAGCACGTCGCCGGCGGCGTTGACGATCTCCACCGCAACAGTGCGGAAGGCCCCGGCCTCTTTGACTAGGCCCCCGTCAACAGCCGATGCGCCCGGAGGAAGCTGCCTACGTCCCACGGGTCAAGCGAGTCGAGCGCGTCATACGCGACCAGCGCGTTCTCGACCTCTTTCACATCGCGCGGAGGCGCGAGGACCGGCGCGCCCCTGGCCACGTCCGCAACTTGGGCCGCGGACAGCTGATTGCCCTCAATGGCCGTCGAGGAATGCACCGACCAGATGCGGTTGGAACGGCGTAGTTCCGGCTTGTTATTGACCACATCTTCCAGGGCCGTGACCCGCCCGACGAGCTCGACAATGCGCTCGACCCGCGCCATCCACTCAGGCTGCCTCGTGTAGAACTCCGGTATCACGCCGCCTCTCCTTCCCACGCCGACCTGCCCAGTCAGTGCAGCGCGGGCGAGCGCCGCCGCTGGGCTGCCGCCAGGCTAGCATCCGCTGCGCATGAGGACCTTTCCCCCAGCCGTCGGGCGCATCCCCCCGCGCACGGACCCCAAATCAGGTGTGCGAAGCGGCGGTCGGCGCGGCTCAGGGAAGCCGGTATGCCGGTGTGCCTGCGTCGAAGGTGGCCAGCACCGCTCCGTGCGCGGCGGCCAGGTTGACCAGATGCGGGTCGGTCGCCTGGCGGTGTCCCATCAAAACCGGTCAACTCGATCACCGGGTTGTCGAGGGAGGCGTCATCGGGAAAAACATCCGGCCCGGGTCAAAGTCGCGGTCGCGGACTACGACCTCCGCGAGGCCACCGACTACCTCGCCCGACTGACCGCGGTCCAACACGACCTGGAGGCCGTCTTCCTCGCCAAGCACCGATCCGAACTCGACGCGATGCGCGCGGCCGCGGACTAGGACCGAGGCCCCCGCTCGCCTCGCCGCCGCGGTCGCCCCGGCCGGAACACGGGGTTCGCGCATCGCGTGGCGACCCGTCAGGGGCCGGGCAGCGCCAGTGGCATCACGGCGATGCCGTCGCGCCGCTGATAGCCGTATTCGCCGGTGGTCAGGACGGCGCGAACTGCTGGGGATAGGAACCCATCGAATACAAGCCCGCCAATGTTAAGCCGCCCGGCGCGGCGACGCCTTTCAAGCGCAGCACTTCCCCGTCGGCGCGGCCGGCAAGGCTGCGTGACGATGCCCGCGCCTCGTCCAAGAATCTCTCGACCAGTTCACCGTCCAGGTCCGCCGGTGACAAGCCGGCAATGACCGCCGCGTCGTGCTGTGGACGGTCCTGAAGCGCCACGAGCTGCGCGATCTCCTGCTCCGACATCACGTAGTCGCCGTCTGCCTGCCGCAGATACGCCTTTCCGCGACACCGACACGGTTTGTCCGCCGCTGGCAGCCCAGCGACCGTGACAACCAGCACCTCGCTCCCGCTGATCCCCAACACGATAGCGCCACCGGAAGGCATGTTACCGAACGCGCAGCGGGTCTCGGCCAGCCGAGGAACGCCGTCCCCGGCCCGCTCCACTTCAACGGCGATCGAGTCCCCGCTGCGGCGGCGCAGCTCGGCCAACACTCCGGCAAGCTCTCCAGACGACCATGACATACACAGATTGCATGTCTCGTTGTGCGTGATGTCTAAGAAGTGTGTGTCTAGATGGCCGGGTCCAGCCCGTTGATCGGTTCGTCCAGGAGCAGGATCTCGGGGCGATGGATGATCGCCGGAGCCATGCCCGGGCGCTGGCTTTCTGGACGGCGGTCCTCGCCCTGCGGCGGGGCTACGATTGGGCTGTACGCATGTTCTCAAACCGCAAAGCTCCCCGGCATAAGGAAGTCGAACCGTGTCAGTCTCCCGCAATCTTGGCCACTATTCGCCTCAACTGTGGGAGTTGTCCTCAAGAGGCGGCGGCCCAACGCCGGGGCTCAAACGCTGGGTCGCTGTCATCGCGGCGGCCGCTCTGGCCGGCGGCCTGGCCGCCTGCGGCGGGAACAGCCCGGAGCAGGGAGCGGAGCCGCCGCGGCAGGAGCCAGCCAGCGCTCCGGCCTCGAGCTCGGCCGCGCCTAAGGAGCCCAAGAACTGGGTGGAGGAGAACTGCCCGCTCGGCGAATTCGAGAAGGGCGACGGTGACGCGGAGGCTGCCGCCCGTGTGGACCAGGAGCGCTGCATAGGTGGCGAATGGGGCGCCTATCTGCAGGCAACCGTCGCGGAGACCAATTCCGCTGGCTGGAACATGTATGACGACATCGCGCTGTGGGCCTCTGCTGAGAGGACCACCCTTGGGAGCGGGCTGCTGGAAGACGCGCTCGGCGCGTATGACAGGACCCCGTGGCGCGTCAGATTCCTGCTCCGTCAGACTTCGCGCGACACCGGCGAAGACGACCCGCGAGCGGAACCCCGCCAAGTGACCATCTCCAACGTGAGGGTTGGCACCAAGATGGGCGAGGGCGACCACACTGTGCTGCCGATCGAGGAAGTTGCGCTGCCGAACCCTGACCCGCCAAGCCTCCTGTGGCAGGCCGAGGCCGACGATTGGAACAGGCCTTTCCTGGGGCGGGAAGACATGCCGGAGCACGGCGACCAGACGGTCGAAGGCCGGTACTCCCTGGCCGCGTTCGGAAAGCTCCCGGAGGTCTCCGACTACAACTTCGACATCTCAGCTTTTGGCAAGCCATGGGCGTTTGGCGGGGCCGAGGCCCTCACTGGGAACCCGAAAGAAGTATGGGCTGACCATGAAGAGCGTGTGGTGGTCTTCCTTCTGCCCTCCGATTCCTCGGATTGGACGTTGATCGTTTTCGACATCGCGGTCAATGACGGCGAGCCGGAAACCGTCGCCACCTGGGTGAGACCCCACGCGGAAGGCGCGGCCCTCTTCTACACGCGCTAGCGGCGGAGCGGGGGTCCGGGACCAGGAGGCCAGGGGTCCCGAGCGGCGACAAAGGACCCGTGCCCGCAAGGCCGAGGCCGGACGCCCGGCGACCTGCCCGCTTGCCAGGGCGCCCGAACATCACGCCGACTTTGACCACAAACACGCCAACCTCACCGGCTCTTGCACCGATGGGTCGCGCTTACCTGGCAGGATGGCGGCCTGCGGCTCAAGTCAGCATCCGGCAAGAGAACCCTCGCGACATCGACGCCATCGTCCCCGTGACGGAGGCCGCCTTCCGCGATCCCGGCCTGCCCGGTGGACGCAACGAGCAATACGTGTTCGCGGCGCTCCGCGATGCGGGTGACCTCACGCTCTCCTTGATCGCCGAAGACGAAGGCCAAATCGTGGGCCACATCGCGTTCTGCCCGGCGACAATCAGCGACGGGACCGCCGGCTGGTCCACACTCGGACCGGTGTCGGCCCTTCCCGAACGCCAACGCCGGAGCGTCGGATCGGCGTTGATCCGAGGGGGTCTTGCGCGACTCAAAGCGCTGGGCGCCAGGGGTTCCGCGTTGGTTGGCCATCCGGAGTATTACCCCAGGTTCGGGTTCGTCCACCGTGACGACCTCGGCTACGACGACATCCCGCCCGAGGGTTGCAGCGCCGCCCGTTGACCAGCAGTACCTGTGCGATTGCCTGTCCCAACCGAAGCGATCCGACTCGCTCCTTACGATCTATCGTCCTGGGGTGTGGCCTGCCCGTCCCTCTCGGCGACGATGGTGCTCAAGAGTGTTGTCCACGTACAGCCGGGCTGGGCACCCGGCGAGTGCCCGACATTTGCTGTCCTGCACTGCGCAGCCCTTGTTAGCCACCACAACGTGGGTGAAATCCCGAGGTCGGAATCTCACGCAGTATCCCGATTCTGACGTGTTCCCAGGCCAAGGAAGGTGTTGACGAGCGTAGCGAGGAACACACTCCCCTGCTCCCGGACACGTCTGCGGACAGGGTTGGGACTTCGAACATGTGGTGGACCATACGAGACAAAGCTCCAACCCTGTCCCACGCGCTGAAATGCCTGTTCAAGCGCCATGAGCGGACTGAGACCGGGGAGCCTGAGAGGCGGGCGGAATCTCAACAGCCGGGACGGCGGCAGCTTCGGCGGCTCTCCGAAGCCGAAACCGAGGAGATGCTGGAGGCCTACCGGAACGGCAAGACCGTCTACCAGTTGGCCGAGGTGTTCGGCATCGCCAGGCAGACCGTCGGCGTCATCCTCCAGCGGCAGGGCATCCCCACCCGGCGGGGCGTTCCGTCCGCCGACCGGGCCGAGGTGGCCCGGCTCCGAGGCGAAGGGTGGAGCCGAGCGAAGCTGGCCGACAAGTGGCGCGTCAACGAGACCGCCATCAAGACCGCCTTGGCCAAGCCCGCCCAGGACGCCCGCGGCCGCTGACAGTCAGCCGAAGAAGACGGGGTCTTCGTGCGAGCCGATGTGGTCGAGCAGCGCTTGGACGTTCTTCGTGGGTGGCTGGCGATCGTACTTGTGGAACCTGAGGTTCCGGTCTCGCCAGTAGATCGTCCACTCCCCCGTCCCGGCGGCCTAGCGCAGCCGGGCGATTGGGAACTCCGTCCAGCCTGGTCCGCCGCGCGAGCCGGGCCTGGTCTCGAAAATGGCGACGCGGTCCGGGCCGATCTCGCACTTGACGCGCAGTTGATCCCGAAGATGCTCCGGCACTTGCTCGCGGCACCAGCGCTCAATGCGTCTCAAGTCGGTCTCCGGCATGGCCACGGGTTCATTCGGTCAGGTGACGAACAAGTCAGAGGGCCATTGCCGACGCTGGCCTTCGCGGTGCGTGTGCCGGTGAGCAGGTCGTGGACTTGGTCGGCGGTGATCCCAGCCACGGCACCTCACCCGGTTCAGGAGCCATAGTCGGCTCCATCGCTTGGACAGGCGGCGCGCCGGACAAGACCGCCCGGTTGGCGTACCTCCTGGCCCGCTACGAGCAGACGACCGACGCGAGCGTGGCGGCGTCGGTGTCGCAATTCGCCAGGGGCGAGTACCACGCGGGTATCCCGGTCAGCCACCAGGGCGTGTACGACGCCCTGGCCGCCGAGGCGAAACGCAACGGCGGGCCGCGGGCCGCCCTGGTCGAGGTCGACGCCGGCAACTTGAAGGTCTGGTGGGGGCTGGTCCGTCAAGGCGAGACCGACCGGGCTGGCGCCCATTACGCCGACGGGTTCACGGCGACGTTGAGGATCACCACCGCGAACGCGACGTTCGCGGACGGTTCCCAGACCATGACCGCGACCACCGGGACCGCAGTCAAACAGGCGGCGTTGAAACCGAGGCATCCGTTGACCGCCGACGAGCCCGTGGCTGTGCAGCTGACCGTGACCGGCGTGCCGAGGGACTCCAAACGTGCCCGCGCCTGCCGTTTGCTGGTGGTGTTGGTTTGGCCGGTTTGTGCGGCGTGGCGGTGAGCCCGGACTGCGCAGAGGCTGCGCCGCCTTCGGTGTTCAATCCCAGGGGTTGATGAGCTGGAGGCCGGTCGCCCCGAAGTGCTTGGTGTTCCGGGTCGCCAGGGCGAGGCCGCGAGACATGGCAACGGCCGCGATGAAGCTGTCTGTGTCCGGGATCGGGCGGCCAGCGGCGCGGGCGGCGGCGCGCAAGGTGGCGCCCTCCCGCGCGGCGCTCTCGTCGAAGCCCAGAATGCGACCGGCGAACTGCGGGAAGACCTCCTCCATGACGCGTCGGCGCAGATCGTCACGGCGGCGGCCGGCGTCCATGACTGCGATCCCGAAGAGGATCTCGCTGACTGTGAAGGTCGAAAGGTAGAGGGTTTCGATCGATTGGCGGTCCAGCCACGCGATCATCTTCGGGTCGCCGCCGCCAACCTTGAGCGGCTCGGACACCACGTTGGTGTCGAGCAGGATCACCCGAAGCTCACCGGCTCTGAGATCTCGGCACCTCGCACGTCCTCCATGTCCAGCCCGCCGGTCTCGGCCCCGATACGAGACAGCAGCGAACCCAGTTTGACCCGGTCTGGCGGCCGGACGGCGGCTTCAAGAACGAGCCGCACTTCCGCCTCCATGCTTCTGTTGGCGGCGCGCGCTCGCGCCGCCAACGCCTGGCGCGTCTCTTCAGGCACGTTGCGCACTGTCAGCGTCGCCACGCTGGGACCTCCCATCTAGACTGTTCAACCAGAGTTGCTAGCAGTCTAGCGTTGGCGCCAGCACAGGGCCACGCCGCCGATAGGCGCATGGCTCGCGTCCAGAGCCGGCGGCTCCGGCCAAGGGGCGATGACGTCAAGAGGCAAACGACCATTCGTCAATGCCAGCGAGCCGCCACCCTGCGGTCGCCGACAGGCCGTCGCTTGGAGACACCTCGACGACGGCGGGCGCGCACGCGAAAACTGCTCGCCGTCCGGGGGGTGCACTTGGAAGGTCTTGGCGCCAGGCGTCGCGGTTCCAGACCAACGGGAACGCATGCGAGTTCCCGTGCGCTGCGGAGTGACGCTCGCTGGCGGGTCGGAAGGCAGGGCCGGTGTCACGGGGCCGGCGACTCGTTGTGCGGCCGCGTTGCTGGCGCTCTGCCGCGTCGTTTTCAGGGCGCGGACGCTCGCTGCGGCGTCAGTGGCCGCGCGCCGTCAGCGCTGGCTACTCGGCCTGTTGCGCTGGGATGACGCAGAACTGGTTGCCGTCCGGGTCGGCCAACACCGTCCACGCGAAGCCGTCGCTCTGGTGGCTGGCGACGAACGTGGCTCCGGCGGACAGGAACCGATCAACCTCGGCGGGCACGTCGGCAGCGGAGCAGTCCAAGTGCAGCCGGTTCTTGCCGGGGGTGGGCTCATCGACCTGCTGGAAGCACAAGCTGAAGCCGTTCTCTTTGGCGCCGATGCCGACGAACACGAACTGGCCAAGATCGGCATAGACCACGCCGCCTGTCTGCTCGGCCCACCAGGCGGCCAGGGACTGGGGGTCTGCGGTGTCGATGGCCACTTGATTGATGACGACGCTCACGGGCGAACTCTATCCGGTCGGCTGGCGCCGCATTTCGATGGCGGGGATCGCGTTCCAGTTGAGGGCCAGCCCGTTGACAGCATCCGGTCGCCTGCTCGGTTCAACCCAAGGCTGGACGTTGCACGGCCGTTCAGAGCCGGGGACCTCGCTAAAGCCGTAGCGGTGATAGAACCTGATGGCGCGCTGGTTATACGGTGCCACTTCCAGCCGCGCCGGGAGCGGCCCTATCCAGTCGACCGCCGCAGACATCAACTCCGCCCCCACACCGATGCCGAAAGCAGGCGGGTCGAGGTACAAGCCGAGCAATTCAGCCTCGCGGCTGTCGTGCTTGACAGCGTGGACGAAGCCCGCAATCCGGCCGTCGACTTCGGCCACCCGGTAGAAGGTGTCCGGGGCGGCCAGCACGGCCGCCATGAAGTCGGCCGACTCGGCCAGGGCCTGGGCCGTCAACCAAGAATCAGTCAACTGCTCCACCCACTGGCGGCTGACGCCCCACTCGTCGTTGGGATAGGTGACCCGCCAGGAGCGGGCCTGCAACCGCCGGATATCAGCCGCTTCCCCGGCCACCGCTTCTCGAATCATCCAGGTAACGTTGCCGGTTGCCAGGCCATCTGCCGCGATCCGGCTTTCGGCGTCCACCCGCTCACACCTCCATGGCCTTGACTTTTTTGGCGGCCAAGCCAAATACGCTGAGTGCGGCTGCCGCCATGATGGCGACAACGCTCGCCATGAATCCGACACTCGTCAAAGAGTTCATCACCGCTTGGGTGAAAACGCTTGAAAACACGCTGCAAATGACCACGGACGTCACAATCGTCACCGGCACTGATTGCCTCCACAGCCCCGCCGCCAGGGCAATCAAACTAACTGCGATGACCAGCAGGCCGTTGATCACGGATAGGAGCATGGTGTCCGCCAGCATCCAGCTCAGTTGCCCTTCATGCACCAGCGGCGCGAAGTGTTCGCTGACATTGAAGAACCCGAAGACGACAAGGTTCGTCAAGAGCGAGAAACCAAAGGCGAATCCGCACACAATAATCACCTTGGCGAGCAACACTTTGACGCGGCTTATCGGGTAGGAGAACAACAGGATGGCCCGGTTGCCCTTGTATTCCTCGACCGCGAAGCGCGCGAACATGACCGCTCCCAGCACACAGTAGCTCGCCATGCCAAGACTGGTGACGAGCATGGTGACATCGGCGTAGGTGGACAATTCTTCGTCTTCCACACCGGCAAACAGGTACAGGAACCCAAACATGATGATTGTGATGCCCAAGACGCCCAACAGGTATGGCCGCAGATTGTTCTTCTTCAACTCCAGCCTGATCAAGCTCTTCATTTCGTCGGCCTCCCGCCCGTGGTCTGGGCGGCGTGGTCGGCCATCAGGTCGAAGAAGAACCTTTCGAGGTCGCCGCCGCCAGGCGCTTTGATGTCCGCCAAGGGGACCTCGCGGACGACCCGCCCCTCCACGATCACGCCGATTGTGTCCGCGATGTGCTGCACCTCGGACAGAATGTGGCTGGACACCACAATCGTGGTCCCCCGGCGAGCGAGTGTCGGCAGGAGGTCCCTGACCAGCCTGATCCCGGCGGGGTCCAACCCATTGATCGGCTCGTCGAGCAGCAGCAGCTTCGGTTCGTGGACGATGGCGCGGGCCAGCGCGAGGCGTTGGCGCATCCCCAACGAGAAGGTTGACACGGGGTCGTGGTTGGCTCCGGACAGCCCCACAGCCGTGAGCGCCGCGTCCACGTCAGCCCGAGGGGCTGAACAGTAGGCCAAGTGGATGCGGAGGTTGTCGGCCGCGGACAGGTGCTCATAGAACACGGGCACCTCGATCATGGAGCCGACCCCGCGCAGGACGGCCTCCCGGTTGGTCGCCACGTCCAGCCCCATGACCTCGACTGCTCCAGCGGTCGGGCGGAGCAGGCCGAGCATCAGTTTCAGCGCCGTTGTCTTTCCCGCTCCGTTGGGGCCGAGGAATCCGTAGATCTCACCCTGCTTGACGGTCATATCGCAGTGGCTGAGCGCTTCGCGGCCTCCGCCTTTGTAGGTCTTGGTCACGTCATTGAGTGACACTGTTGGCAGCAATGCAGGTTCCTTTCAACTTGGGTGAATTGAGCACAGGTTTGGCGGCGGCGGCGATGAGACCGGCCATGCAGGCGGCGACGATGAACGGTATCCGCGCGTTGCCGCCGGACGCCTCGAACGCGAACCCATAGGCGATCTGGCCGATGGGCGCGGCGATCTGGGAACCGGCCAGCAGGATCGCCATGACCTTGCCGATCATGTCCTTCGGGGTGCTCTTTTGGATCTCGGTGATCGCGAACACCGACAGCGCGGTAGCGGTGATGACGGCGGCAATCTCGAAAGCAAAGAACCCGGCGAACGGCGGCCAATAGCCCAAGGCGAGGACGGATGGCAGCATGGCGGCCGCCATCGGCGCGGTCAGAGCGGCGAAGAGCCACACGGCCCTGTGCAAGGTCGACACGCTCAGGCGGCGGGTGAGTCTTCCGGCGAAGACCGCCCCAACAACAGTGGCAACCTCGGTGATGGCCAGCCCAAGCCCGTACATGGCGTCCGAGGAGTGCAAAGTCAACCGGAGGCTGTAAGGCACGCCAATGACGAACACCGGGGTGGCGAGCATGTTCAACGCGCAGGCCAGGGCGATGACGCGGAACACCAGCGGGTTGCCGCGCCAAACGAAACGGAACCCTTCGCGCACGTCGCCCAGCAGCATCGCCGCCAGCGGCTTGTCGCAGGCGCGGCGGGCGAACGGGATACGGATGAAGACCTCCATCACGGACGAGGCGGCGAACGCGCCACAACTGACGGCCAGCAACGCCTCAACGCCGATCAGGCCGTACAAGACACCACCTAACGCCGGGGCGGCGAACGATGAGACCGCCCCGATGCCGGCCACCAATCCGTTCGCATCGGCCAATTGGTCTTCGCCCACCAACGCGGGAACGGAGGCTTGGACGGTTGGCTGGTACATGGCGCTGATCAGGCACAGCAGCGCCAGCACCACGCCGATGACAGCGACTGGGTCCAGGCCTGCGCCCATCAGGAAGACCAGACCGAGCACGAGGGCGGCGCTGGCGGCGTCCAGGCCGACCATCAGGTTCCGTTTGGGGAAACGGTCGGCTATCGCCCCGCCAATCGGGGTGAAGACGATGCCGGGCAGGGTGGACAGGGCCAGTACCAGCGCGAACACATCGGCCCGGCCGGTGATGTCGAGAACGTACAAGTCGAGGGCGAACCGCAGGACCGCCGAGCCGACAATGGAGACTATCTGGCCCGCCACGAGCAGCGCGAAGTTCCGGTTTGCGAGCACCCTCACGTCAGTTGCCCGCCTGCGCTGCCAGGAACGCGAAGCTGCCCGGCTTCGCGCCGAGCACCAGTTCGGTGATGCGGGCGAGTTCGGCGGCGCGGGTGGCGAACTGTTCCGGCGTCCAGGAGAAGACGCCCTCATCAAGGATCGTGGTCACACCGACCAGCAGAAACTCGACGCTCTCCAGCGGGTTGGGCGTGGCGTAGACGCCCTCGGCAATGCCCTGCTCGACAACCTTGGCCATGATGGGCGCCACCTGGCGCACCGCTTCCAGCAGGGATTGGTGGAGCAACTGGCTGTTCGCCGGATGGCGCAACTCGTCGACGACCACCCCATCCGGGGTCCCAGTGACATTGATCGCCGCGATCAGCCGGACCATCTTCGAGTGCGCGTCCACACCCGGTTCGGCGATGGCGGCCTGCGCGCGTTCGACCAGCATTGCCGTCATCCGCTCCACCACGGCCTGGAGCACGTCCTCTTTGGAGCCGAAGTAGTGGTAGAACGTGCCTTTGCCGATCGGGACGGCCTCTAGGATGTCCGCGACGGTGACGGCATCGTACCCCTTGACGGCGAACAGCTTGACGGCGGCGTCCAGGATCGCCGCCACCCTGGCGTCGTGTTTCTTGGTCAGTCCCCTCGGCATCGTCACCACCTCCCAAGCGGCGCCGGCGCGGTATCGGCCGCGGCGACGCCCGCCTGCCGCGACCAGAAGAACCGCCGGTCGGCGGCGACCAGCAGCGCAGCCACCACGATCAGAACGCCGTACAGGACGGTTTTGGTGGCGTTGGTCACCATGAACGCCTCCGAGCAGACGTTGACCGAGGCGTGGAAGACCACCGCCAGCGCGATGGAGCGGCCGTTGCGGTAGTAGATCCAGTTCGTGATGACCGTCAGCGGGACCACGCCCACCAGGAAGCCGATGCCGTAGAGCGGGTTCTCGGCCCACAGATTCGCGTGGTAGTAGCCCTTGACGAAGAACAACGGCACATGCCAGGCCGACCAAAGCACGCCGAACAGCAAGACCGGGCGGATCAGGGGGCCGCGGCCCCGTAGGGCGTCGATCCCGTAGCCGCTCCAGCCAAGCTCTTCCAAGGCCGGGGCCAGGAACGCGATCAGCCAACTCAGCCCGACAGCGCCTTCCACGATGGAGAACTTGGCGGACAGCGCCAACTGGCCAAGGGACCCGCCGAACGGCGCGATGGCCAGCACCGTCAACGCGATCAGCGCCGGGTAGCCGAGGAGCGCGATCGGCCAGAACGCTGGACGGGCTCTGCCCAGGCCAAGCAGCTTCGACCTGAAGTCGCGCCGGAGCGGCCGGCCCGCCCGCCCAGCCAGGCAGATCCCGGCCGCTATCAGCGGCCCGAACAGGCCCAGGATCATCCCGGCGGAGATCAAGGGGTCCTCCATCAAGTTGCCGGTCACGTGGCGGCTGCGCACGGCGGCCACCGCGTAGCAACCCCAAGAGATGGAGAACGTCAGCCCGAAGTACTTGCCGGGCCTGTAACCGGCCGCCGGGCCGCCCGCGGGACGGGCCTCCCGCCTGTCCGTAGTCGTCAGTGTTGTCATGCCTCTTTCCTTCCCTAAACTCGACGCGCAGTCCACTATAGGGTAAATTGGACTGATCGTCCAATTTGGGCGAGATCGCCTCCGCCCGCGGGCGCGGCGCGTTGAGAGTTGACCGATGCCGTGGGGCGCCTCGCGCCGGGAGTCGCTCGCACGAGGCTCAGAGAGGCGCTTGCGCAACCCTTCTTTTAGGACTACGGTAAGTACCGAACAAAGGAGTTGCGATGAACACTGCGGTCTCGGGGTCCAAGCCGTCTGACTTGCTGCCCGCCTCGATTCTGGGTTTGTTGGGCGCCCGCGGCCCGTTGACAAGGGCCGAGCTTGCCTCGGCTTTGCGGGTCAGTCCGGCTTCCATCACCCAGGCCAGCAAGGCTTTGATGGCCAAGGGCATGGTGTTGGAGTTGGGACAGCTCGCCTCCGGCGGGGGCCGTCCGGCCCGGCCGTTGTCCCTGGTGGGAGCCGCCGGTCGGATCGTGGGCGCGAAGGTGACCGCCAGCCACCTCGCGGTGGTGGGCGCGAAGCTGGACGGCGAGGTCACTCTGACCAGGAAGGTCCCGTTCGACGTGGCCCGCGCGGACGCGCTGGATGTCGCGGCCCGTGCGCTGCAGGACGTGCTGGCCGAGGTGGACGGTCCTGTGCTGGGCGTCGGCATCGCGGTTCCCGGCTCGGTGGACTCTGTGGGGTCCGGCGTGGCGGACTCCCCGACGATCGGCTGGCGCAACGCGCGTGTCGGGACGGTGCTGCGGCAGCGCCTAGGCGTCCCGGTGCTGGTCGAGAACGATGTCAACGCGCTAGCTGTGGCCGAGCAGGTTTACGGGGTCGGCACACGGTACTCGACGTATCTGGTGGTGACCATCGGGCGCGGCATCGGCTGCGGGATCGTGATCGGCGGCGAGGTGTTCCGGGGCGCCGGCGGGGGCGCCGGCGAGATCGGCCATCTCCCGGTCGCCGAGGACGGCCCGCCGTGTCCTTATGGGCATCGCGGCTGCTTGGAGTCGTTGATCGGATCGGCCGGCCTGGTGCGCCGGGCAGGCGAGCTTGGCTTGGTGGACGGGGCCAGGGTCGAAGGGCCGGACGCCGAACTGGAAGCCATCCGCGCGCTGGGCGACAAGGCCGAGCGCGACCCGGCGCTCGCCGAGGGCTTGTTCGGCTGGGCCGGGCGGCTGCTCGGCTCAGCTGTGGCCGGAGCGGTGAACTTGCTGAACCCCGAGACGATCGTGCTGCTGGGCGAGGGAACCGCGCAGTGGGCGCTGTGGGAGCCGGGTTTCACCGAGGCGTTCCGTTCAAAGCTGATCGAGTCCCGCCGGTCGGTGCCCTTCCTGGTCGATCCGTGGGACGAGGACAAATGGGCACTGGGAGCGGCGGCCTTGGTGATCGCGTCCTCCTTCGACAAGGACGGCGCAGCCGGATACCAGGGCGGCCTGGTGCGGGAACGGCTGGGCGCGGCCGCGTCGGGGAGAAGAGGCGCTTGACGTGGCCGGCGCGACCCGGACGGACGCCGCCCGCCAGGCTGGGCGGCGGCGGAAGTGGAAGAACCTGGCGTGGGTGGTGGTGTTCCTGGCGCCGTCCGCCATCCCGCTGCTCGTCTTCAAGATGACGCCGATGATCGCCTCGGCCTGGGTGTCGCTGCACGAGTGGAACATGATCTCCCCGATGGAGTGGGTGGGCCTCGGCAACTTCGCTGACCTGCTCACATCTCCGAACACGGGCGAGGTGTTCCTCCACACGCTGGCCTACATCGCCGGCTACCTGCCGCTGGTGTACGCGGGCGGCCTGGCGATAGCGGTCGCGTTGAACCAGAAACTGAAAGCGCGGGGGTTCCTGCGGGCCGCGTACTTCGTCCCGGTCGTGACCAGCTGGGTCGCGGTCGCGCTGGTCTGGCAGTGGCTGCTCAACCCGACGAACGGGCTGGTGAACCACCTGCTGGGGATGGTGGGGCTGCCGGAACCCGGTTGGTGGACCGACCCGAACTGGGCGATCCCTTCGGTCATCCTCGCCTCCGCGTGGAAAGACCTCGGCTTCGTCATGGTGATCCTGCTGGCCGGTTTGCAGGCCATCCCCCAAGAGATCCAAGAGGCCGCGACCGTCGATGGCGCGGGCCGCTGGCGCAGGTTCTGGAGCGTCACGTTCCCGCTGCTCAGCCCGTCGACGTTCTTCGTCGTGGTGATCTCGCTGATCAACGGATTCCAAGTGTTCGACCAGGTGTATGTGATGACCGGCGGAGGACCGTCCGGCGCCTCCCAGGTCGCGGTGGGACGCATCTACGACCTGGCGTTCCGCTACGGGGAGGCCGGGGCGGCATCGGCGCTGTCGTGGATTCTGTTCGCCATCATCATGGCCGTCACAGCGGTCCAAATGTACGGCCAGAGGAAGTGGGTGAACTATGCCTGACACGACGAAGCCTGCCCTCGCTTTCGGCCGGGCGCTTTTCTGGGTGGCGGTTGCTTTGGGCGCGGCGCTCATGCTGTTCCCGTTCCTGTGGACGGTCATCACATCGATCACCCCGCAAGGCAACCTGTCCGGCGGCCCGTCCCTGATCGTCAAAGACCCGACCTTGGACGCCTACCGGGAATTGTTCGACTCGATCCCGGTCTGGCGGATCGTCTTGAACTCTTTCGGGGTGGCGGTGGTCTCGACGCTGCTGCAATTGGCGACCGGCTCGATGGCGGCCTACGCCTTCTCCAGGCTCGCGTTCAGGGGCAAGCAGTTCGTGTTCGGCTGCTACCTGGCGACGCTCATGATCCCGCTGCAGGTGCTGGTCGCGCCGTTGTTCATGATGCTGACCCGGATGCACCTCAACGACACGTACTTCGCTCTGCTGGCGCCCAACATCGCTTCGGCTTTCGGCATTTTCCTGCTCAAACAGGCCGTCGACGGCGTCCCCATCCAACTGGACGAGGCCGCCCGCATCGACGGCGCCGGCCACTTGAGGATCTGGGCCAGGGTTGTGATGCCCCTGGTAAAGCCCGCTATGGCGGCGCTGACGGTGTTCGCGTTCATGGAGTCGTGGAACTCGTTCCTGTGGCCGCTGGTCGTCATCCGGTCTCCCGAGTTGATGACGCTGCCGCTGGGGCTGTCCTATCTGCAGGGCCAGTTCACCACCGACTGGAGCGTCGTGATGGCCGGCTCGGTCGTCTCGATCCTGCCGATCGTGGTGGTGTACCTGTTCGCCCAGAAACACATCATCGCCGGAATGGCCCATACCGGTCTGAAGTAACCAATAGAGAAAGGAAACACAATGAAGAAACCACGGAGCCGGACGGCGCTTAGTGCGGTGGCCGCCCTGGCGGTGGCCGGATTGGCGGCCGGCTGTTCACAGGGCTCAGCCACCAACACGGGAGGCGGCGACCAAGGCGACGGGCAAGTCACGGTGCGATTCATGAACTTCTCGTCCAACGACGGTCACGAGGCCGACCTCCAGGCAATCGTATCCGCCTTCGAGAAGGAGAACTCCGGCGTCAAGATCGCCGTGGAAACGGTCCCCTACGCCGACTACGCCGCGAAATTGCAAACCGCCGTCGCGGGCGGCACGGAGGCCGACGTTTTCGAGTTGGAGTACGCCTCGTTCGTCTCCTACGCCAAGGCCGGAGTCCTGGCGGACATCACCGGGATCGACACCTCCGCCTACGCCGAGAACCTGATCAAGGCGTACCAAAGCGGCGGTAAGCAGTACGCGCTGCCGGAGTCCTTCTCCAATGTGGTGCTGTTCTACAACAAGGACCTGTTCGACGCGGCCGGCCTGGCATATCCCGCCAAAGACTGGACCTGGGCCGACGAGACGGCCGCGGCCGAGGCGCTGACCGACAAGGCGGCCGGGGTGTGGGGCGACTACCAGCCGATCAGCTACAACGAGTTCTACAAGACCGTCGCCCAGTCCAGCGGACACTTCCTGAACGACGCGGGGGACGCCACCGCTTTCAACGACCAGGCCGGCCTGGCCGCCGCCAAGTGGCTGACCGGGAAGTCCGGCACCACCATGCCGACCGACGCGGACGGCGCGAACACGCCCGATTTCGACACCACCTTGTTCACCTCCGGGAAGCTCGCCATGTGGCACACCGGCATCTGGATGTTCTCCACGGTGGCGGAAAAGGCCCCGGACATGAACTGGGACATCGTTGTCGAGCCGGGCAACACCGTAAAGGCCTCCGCGATGTTCTCCAATGCGGTGGGCGTCTCCGCGAAGTCGCAGGTCCAAGACGCCGCCAAGAAGTGGCTGGCGTTCTACACGGCCTCCCAGACCACCATCGACACGCGCCTGGCCAAGAGCTGGGAGTTGCCGCCGGTCGCGGACACGTCCAAGCTGGACGCTTACCTGCAGATCACACCGCCGGCGAACCGCCAGGCGGTCCTCGACTCGCTGGACGCCGTGGCCCTGGCCCCGGTAGTGGAAAAACAGCAAGAGCTGCAGGACGTCATCGACGACGAGTTGGCGGCCGTGTCGGCCGGACGCGCCACCGCCGAGGAGGCTTTGGCAAACATGCAGGCCAAAGTCGACCCGCTGCTCAAATAGACGACCGCACACCTGGGGGCGGGCGGGCCGACGCGAGAACGGGCCACCCGCCCCCGGCCGATCCGGGGGACTGACATGAATCCACCACCAAACCATCAACCAGCCGTCGCCGTGGCCGGCGAACCGGGTCTGACGGATCCGCGTTCACCGCGCCCGGAGAGGCGGCCGGAGGCCGCCGGCGCCGGCGAGCCCGAACGCCTGCGCCAAGCGTTGGCGCGAAGCGTCGACGTGATCGCCGCGCACCAGGCGAGCACCGGCGCTTACCCGGCCTGTGAGGAGTTCTCCGCCTACCGCGGCTACTCGTGGTTCCGCGACGGCTCGTTCATCGCCGAGGGCATGTCGAGGCAGGGGCGGCCAGACTCGGCAACCGCATTCCACGACTGGTGCGCCAGAGTGCTCGCCGCCAACGAAGACCAAGTGGCCGCCCTGGTGGCGCGGTCCCGCGCCGGGCAAACGCCGCCGGCCTCGGCCATGCTGCCGACCAGGTTCACCCTGGCGGGCGAACCAGGCTCCGACCCGTGGTGGGACTTCCAACTGGACGGCTACGGCGCCTGGCTGTGGGCCGTCCACCAGCACGCCGCCCGCCACGGGCTCCCGCCGCACCGCTGGCGCCGCGCCACCCAGACCGCCTGCGACTACCTGGCCGAGTTCTGGAACACGCCCTGCTACGACTGGTGGGAAGAACACGTCGAACAACGCCACGGGTCCACCCTTGGGGCCATCTACGCCGGATTGTCCGCGTGCGCCGAATCGCCCGCCCTGGACCCGGACCGCCGCGCGGTCGCCCGCCAGGCGGCCGCCGAAATCAAACAGACACTCCTGGGCGAGGGAGTCGCGCCGGCCGGCCACCTTTCAAAATGGGTCGGCTCCGACGCGGTTGACGCCTCGCTGGCCGCGTGTGTGGTCCCGTTCGGGGTGGTCGCGCCCGGCGGCCCGGTGGCCGAGGCCACCCTCGCCAAGATAGAAAACGACCTCGAGGTCCGGGGCGGGGTGCACCGTTTCGCCGCCGACGTGTTCTTCGGCGGCGGGCAATGGCCGCTGCTGTCCTGCCTGCTGGGCTGGAACCACGCCCGCGCCGGACGCCCCGCCGAGGCCGCCCGGCTCCTCGAATGGGCCATCGCGCAGGCGGACCCCGAGGGTCTGGTCCCGGAGCAGGTGGACGGGCATCTGCTCCACCCCGACCACAAACCGGAATGGGTCGCGAAGTGGGGGCCGGTAGCCAAACCGCTGCTGTGGTCCCACGCCATGATCCTCATCCTCGCCGCCGAACTCGGAATCACCTTGGAGGACCAATGAAGCTCGCCCACCACCCCGCAGGCTCCGGCCACCCCTACGCCGCCAGCGCCGACCAGCGCCTTCCCGTCCAACCCGTCGCCGGGCAGCCGCTCTGGCTCGGCGTCGAGGCGGCGGCGGACGTGGAGTCGGTGTCCTGCGAGTTTGAGACCGCTGACGGCGACACCCGCCGGGTGCCGCTCAGACGCAAGAACGCCGAGCAGGCGGCGTCCGATGCCGCCCAAGCAGTTGGCGGCGACGGCCACCTCGCGGAAGCCCAAGCCGCGGCCACCGCCGCGGCGGGGACAGCGTGGGAGGCCACGATCGACGCGGTTCGAGGACGGGGCCGCTACCGGTTCACCGGCCGGGCGGGCGGCGGGCCGGTAGCGACCGAATGGTTCGAGTTCAACGCCGCAGACTGGCTCGACGACGCCGAATACGCAGGGGGGCGACTGACCGTCAACCGGCCGGCCGGGAGCCACGTCGCGGTGGCCGACCTGGCCTGGCTGGCCGACGCGGAAAGGCCGCATCGCGTCAGGTTCGCGCTCCCCCTGGAAGCTGGCGAGCACGTGGTCGGCTTCGGGGAGCGCTACGACGCGGTGGACCAACGCGGCCTGACCCCGGACTCGGTGGTGTTCGAGCAGTACAAAAGCCAAGGCCGCCACCACCGCACGTATATGCCGATGCCGTTCGCGCACGTCATCGGCGGCAAAGGGTGGGGGTTCCACGTCCGCACGTCGAGGCGGGTCTGGTTCGACGTGGCGGCTACGGAGCCGGGCAAGATTCTCGTGGAGGCCGAAGTGGGCGCGGACGGCCAGTTGGCGCTCGACGTCTTCTCCGGCGACCCGTCCGCCGTCCTGTCGGCGTTCCTGGACCGCGCCGGCCGGGCCGAGCCGCTGCCCGCATGGGTCCACCGGCTGTGGGCGTCCGGCAACGAGTGGAACACCCAGGAACTGGTGATGGCGCAGATGGACGCGCACCGCGACCAGGGCGTTCCGGTCGGCGCGGTGGTCATCGAGGCGTGGAGCGACGAGGAGGGCATCACCATCTTCCGGGACGCCCAGTACACCCCGAACCTTGACGGCCGGCCCCACCAGGGAAGCGATTTCGCCTACCCGCCCGCGGGGGCGTGGCCGGACCCGAAAGGCATGATCGCCGAACTCCACGCCCGCGGTGTCAAGGTCCTCCTGTGGCAGATCCCGCTGCTGAAGACCGAGGCCACCTTCGCCGCCGAACACCAGGGCCACGGCCAGCAGGTAATAGCCGACGGCCGGGCGATGCGGCGGGCGGGCTTGACAGTCAAAGAGGAGGACGGCAGCGCCTACCGCAACCGGGGCTGGTGGTTCCCGCACGCGCTGATGCCGGACCTGTCCACCGCCGAGGGACGCGAATGGTGGGCCGAGCACCGCCGCTATTTGGTCCGCGACCTCGACATCGACGGCTTCAAGACAGACGGCGGGGAGCACGCCTGGGGCGCCGAACTGCGCTACAACGACGGCACCAGAGGCGAAGACGGCAACAACTTGAACCCCGTCCGCTACGCCCAGACTTTCGGGGACCTTCTCCGGTCCGAGGGCAAGGCGCCGGTCACGTTCTCCCGCTCCGGTTTCACCGGCAGCCAGGCCCACGGGGCGTTCTGGGCCGGTGACGAGGACTCCACCTGGGAGGCGTTCCGGTCTTCCGTGCGCGCCGGGATAACGGCATCGGCCTGTGGGATTGTCTACTGGGGCTGGGACCTGGCGGGCTTCTCCGGGCCGTTGCCCAGCCCGGAACTGTACCTGCGGGCGGCCGCCGCATCCGTGTTCATGCCGATCATGCAGTACCACTCCGAGTTCAACCACCACCAACTGCCGCTGCGGGACCGGACCCCTTGGAACATCGCGGACCAGTCCGGCGACCCGGACGTCGTGGCCGAGTTCCGCGCCTTGGTGGAACTGCGCGAGAAACTCGTGCCCTACATCGCCCGGCAAGCCCGCCGCGCCGTTGAAACCGACAGGCCGCTGATGCGGGGACTGTTCTTCGACCACCCCGAAGACACGGAGGCGTGGAACCACCCGCTGCAATGGCAGCTTGGAGACGCCCTGCTGATCAGCCCGATCACCGACGAAGGCGCAAAGCGGCAAACCGTCTACCTGCCTAAAGGCGACTGGGTGGGCGTGTGGACCGGCGAGCGTCTGCCCGGTGGTCAGCGGATAACCGCAGAGGTGGCCGCCCGGACCGCCATCCCCGTCTATTGCCGCGAAGACCAATGGGCGGAACTCGGTCCCGTCTTCGCAACCCATGCGGGCTAGAGGGATTGGGAACTCGCCCGCGTGACGCCAAATGCCAGGCGCCCAACGCCCGCGTCGGCGCGTCGCTGGGAGAGGCCGGCCTTGAGCGCCGGGCGCCGGAGGGAACCGCTGGCGCTTCAGCCTTGCGCGCCTGGGTCGCGGCCCGCCTCGGAGGGGAACGCAGCTGCAAGACCATCATGCAACCAGAAAACCGGCCACACGCCGACTACTGGCAGCGCACCCGCCAACTCCATCCGTCCATCAGCCTGGACACGCCCCTGCCCCCCAGACACGTCTGCGGACAGGGTTGGAACTTCGAACATATGGTGGACCATACGAGACAAAGTTCCAACCCTGTCCCACGCGCTGAAAATGCCTGTTCAAGTGCCGTGAGCGGTACAAGGCCGGGGGCCTTCAGGGGCGGGCGGAATCTCAACAGCCGAGACGGCGGCAGCTTCGACGGCTCTCCGAGGCCGAAATCGAGGAGATGGTGGAGGCCTACCAGGGTGGTAGGACCGTCTACCAATTGGCCGAGGTTTTCGGTGTCGCCAGGCAGACCATCTGCATCGTCCTCCGGCGGCGGGGCGTCCCCACCCGGAGGGGCGTTCCGTCCGCCGATCGGGCCGAAGTGGCGCGGCTCCGATGTGAAGGGTGGAGCCGGGCGAAGCTGGCCGACACGTGGCGCGTCAACGAGACCGCCATCAAGACGGCCTTGGCCAAGCACGCCCAGGATGCCCGCGGCCGCTGACAGTCAGCCGAAGAAACCCCGGAATTTGCACCCTGGCGGAGCGGCGGTTTCCTCTCGACGGTTATTGTCCTCATGCGTCATTCTCCCCGGTCTCGCGAATGGCGAACGCAGCACTTTCGCTATCAGTGGCGGCTTGCTGGCGGCTGGCCATCCGCTCTTTGGCTTGGATCAGGATGGTCTGGAGGCGCTCCTCCAGGTCAGCCCTGGGCGGCAGGGCGGTCCAGTACTCGGCGACCACGATGCCGTCCGTGTGCATCTCCAGCAGTTCGAGCTTCTCCCTCCCAGCCTCGGTGCATAGGATGAGTCCGAGGGCGGTCTCTTCCCAAGGATGCCGCTCGTGGGCGTCGAGCCACCTCAGGTAGAGCTCCATTTGCCCCTTATACGCGGCCTTGAACGGGCCGATCTTGAGTTCGACGGCTATCAAGCGGCGAATGGCACGCGAGTAGAACAACAGGTCGAGGTAGTGGTCCTCGCCGTCGATGATCATGCGCTT